>CAZJRA010000094.1:0-6141 GCA_964548335.1 uncultured Flavobacteriaceae bacterium
CATTTGTGTGTTTACTCGACCTGAAAGTGCTAACATAGGCGCTCTATCGACCTTGGCATCCCACATTCCTGTTAACAGATTAGTAGCACCTGGACCTGCAATACCAAAACATGCAGCAGGTTTTCCTGTTAATTTAGCATAGCCAGATGCTGCAAAAGATGCTGCTCCTTCATGACGGATTCCAAAAAATTGTAGTTTCCCTTTTTTCTCTTGGCGCATCATAGCATCTGCAACACCAAGATTACTGTGGCCTACCATCCCAAAAACAGTATCAACTCCCCAATTTACCATAGTTTCTATCATTACATCTGAAACGGTATCTTCATGAGCTTCTTCTTCTTCAAGCCCTACATAAATAGCATCACCTTCTTGTTTGACTTCAAAAGTCTTGATACTATCATCGTGACCACCTGGTGATTGTCCATTACATGGGTCGAAATCCCAACCATGTCAAGGACAACGCAACATTCCATTCTCTATAGAACCTTCTCCTAGTGGTCCTCCTTGATGAGGACAAGCATTATCTAATGCAGAAAATTTTCCTTTATAATGTGTTAAACAAATACCTTGGTGACCAGCGGTTACCGTTTGTACACGTCCTTCAGGAAGTGTTTTTCTATTGTCTAAAACCTTGTACCACTTTTTATTATTTGAGTTCATATGCTTAGTCTAATTTATTTATAAATTGATCCTGACGAATTCTCACTGCTCTGAATGAGTAAAGTATTAATGAAAAAAGTC
The DNA here is from genome assembly GCA_964548335.1 of uncultured Flavobacteriaceae bacterium. GTDB lineage: Bacteria > Bacteroidota > Bacteroidia > Flavobacteriales > Flavobacteriaceae > Dokdonia. Next base: position 742 of record CAZJRA010000094.1, read on the forward strand.
CTATGAGTGCTAGAATAACTGCAAAAGCACTGATGAAAAATGTTGTCTCTTCTAAATTGAATAATCCCTTGAGTATAGCAGAAATTAATAAAAAGGCAATAGCTATATAAAAGAAAACCATTGCCTTATTAAGCAATTTTAATTGTGCTAATTTTCTACGAATAATAGCACTGTCCTTATTGAGCTCAATTATACTATCTATTTCATTACTTAATGCTATCATTATATTTGAAGTAGAAAGAACTAGTAGGCCTAAACCAGGAATTATTGTAATGGGTAAATACCAGTTTTCCATATCTCTATTTTAAATGATTTCGTACTCCATTCGTTTCTAAAACACCTTCTCCGGTTGCAGCAGCTACTTGTAGGATAATAACTTCATCCACACCATAAAAATATTTTGTATTCATTTGTGTACTCTTTTTAATCATTATTACCGTCACTCTTGTGGTGATGATTTTCTTTTTCAAAACGTTTAAGACTAAAAATCACCCCAGCAGTTAAAAATTGATCATTAAGTTGCCCTGCAATACCTTTAAATTCTCCAAAAACATAAAAGTTCCCTAAATTATAATGTACCCCAAGGCCATAATTTAATCCAAATTCGTCCACTTGTTCATCCTCGTCATTATCCTCAATTAAGCGTTCTTTTTCTATGGTATAGTTAAGACCAGATAAGGGATAAACACCAATCTTATGGCTTATTTCAAAAATATAATGGGCATTAAAATTAAGATCAACGATGGATAGTTGATACTCATCATTAATGTCTTGATGCGGGAAATAAGAAATCTCTGGTCCAAAACAAAATCGTTCGTTTGGACCGTAATATGTTCTAATATTTGCCCCCAAAATATTTTCGTTTAATTCCAAACTAGGACCAACTCCTAAAATGATATTTTCTTGGGATATAGCCGTCTTACAAACTATAAGTACTAATGCTAGCTGTAAAAAATAACTTTTAGATACCCGCATAATTAATTCCAGTTAAATGATGCATATCTCTATCGTAAGTAGATAAATCATCTGCATTAAATTTTGATACATCGTCATAACCACAAGCTCTTGCAACCACTTTAATCAGGTTGTTAGTGGCATCAAAATAATTATGCAATTGTTTTGCAGAGCTATCTATAATCAAACGACTACGTAACGACTCTTTTTGAGTAGCAATACCTACTGGGCAATTATTGCTTCCGCAAGCTCGCATTCCTAAACAGCCTATTGCTTGTAATGCTGAGTTAGACACTGCAATAGCATCTGCTCCTAACATCATCGCTTTGGCAAAGTCTTCTGCAACACGTAATCCTCCAGTAATAACCAATGTAACACCTGTTGCTCCTACTTTATCCATATAAGCTCTCGCTCTTGCTAATGCTGGAATTGTAGGAACATTAATGTGATCTCGTAAAATAGTTGGTGCAGAACCCGTACCTCCTCCTCGTCCATCGAGAATTATATAATCTACACCTACATCTAGGGCAAACTGAATGTCTTTTTCTATATGGCTTGCAGCTATCTTAAATCCAATAGGAATACCCCCTGTACGTTCTCTTACTTTCTCTGAAAAATCCTTAAAATCTTGTACCGAATGAAAGTTTGGATTTGCCGCTGGCGAAATAGCAGTTTCACCTTCTTTTAGTCCTCTGACCTCAGCTATTTCTTTACTAACTTTATTACCTGGTAAGTGACCTCCTGTACCTGTTTTTGCACCTTGACCTCCTTTAAAGTGAAATGCCTGTACGTTATCTAATTTATCCCACGAAAATCCAAATTGCGCAGACGCTAATTCGTAAAAATATCTTGAATTATTAGCTTGCTCTTCCGGTAACATTCCTCCTTCTCCAGAACAAATACCAGTTCCAGCAAGTTCTGCTCCTTTTGACAAAGCTATTTTAGCTTCGCGCGACAAGGCACCAAAACTCATATCACTCACAAATAATGGCATGTCTAATTCTAATGGTCTTTTTGCATTTGGACCAATAACAACTTTGGTAGCCACCTCTTCATGATCTAGTAAAGGGCGTGATGCTAATTGTGCTGGCAAAAACTGAATGTCGTTCCACTTAGGAAGTGTAGTTCTGTCAACACCCATAGAAGCAGAAAAACCATGATGACCTATATTCTTTAACCCATTTTGTGCGAGTTCTTTAATATAGCCCGTATACGGTTCTGTCTCTTCTGGATGGGTATCTGCATAAGCTCCTAGATATTCATCACGGTTAAAAGGTTGTGGATGGTTTGTGAGGTATGCATCTATTTCAAACTCATCTACTAGTAAGTCATCACCTTCTATCTTAGTAGAAAATTTATGCAATACTTCTTTATTGTTATATTCTGAAACTCCAGAATCTACTCTATAATCCCAACCGTGAACACCACAAATAAGATTATCACCATCTACGTGACCGTCTGACATTAAAGCACCTCTGTGCAAACATCTACCATAGAGTACTGAGATGTCTTCATCAAATTTCACAATTACTAAGTCTAATCCATTAACTAATGCGTGAACAGGTTGTTTATTTTTTAATTCACTTATTTGTGCTATTACTATTGATTTTTTCATACGTAAATTATATACTTTTTTATCATATTTAAAATGTAAATCCGAGGACAAAAACAACTCGCCCCCCATCATCACTATTATAATATCCTATGTTTGCTGAAATAGCGTCTACGCCACTTAACCATAAAGAACCACCATAACTGGTATGCCATACATTAGAATTTTCAAGTTCTTCTAACCATACTCGACCGTAATCAAAACCACCTGAAATTCCGAAACGAATAGGAATTACACTAGTTTTCATACCACCGAGTGCAATTCTAAGATCAGTGTTTTGAAAAAACGATTGTTTTCCAACAAAGCGTTCATTTCTAAATCCTCTTAAACCATTAACTCCCCCGATTTGAGCACCATGATAGAATTCAAAATCATCACCTAGTATCACTTCACCAGCTAGTTTTGTAGCCAGTACTAAAGACCCTCTTCGATTTAATTTATGGTCAAATGCTATTTCAGGTATAATATACCCAAAGCTATTATCTGCAGTAGTATCATCGATGTTTGTTTTGTAACCTGCAGTAAGTTTAAAATCCATACCAAGGGTTGGAAAAGCAGGGTTGTCTTTATTTGTATATTCATAGGCGAGTTCACCACCAGCATATATTTGGTTTTCAAAAAGGGTACTGTTTGGGTCTACGTTTAGTGGGTCACCAATGAATCTATCTTCAGTATTTTCAACTTCAAAAGATTCGACCAAGGGTTTTATATGAAACGCCCCTCCGTTTTTACCTCGGTATATCAGCGAAATTTCCGCATTCCATTGTCTTATACGTGCTCTATTAAAATCTAAATCAACTTCGTCTCTATCGTAGAGAGTTTCATTACCAAAACCAAAGAAGTTTTCAGCGAAAGCTGGACTCGTATAACCTGCTTCTACACCAAAATTCCAATTGTGAAAAATATTTGAGAACTCTCCTTTATAATCTAAATCAATACCCGAAGTACTTGTATAAAAAGCAGCGCCTACCGTGTGTCTTTGTGTGAATGGGTTTCGTTGTATACCATAAAAAGTATTAGTATTAAGAAGACCTAATGTTACACCATCGTCAGGATTAAAACCAATAAGAGGTAGTAATTGATTTACACTATGCTTTACTTTTCTATGGTCGTAATTGTTTATATCATAATCATCTACTAACCATTTTTTAGAGCCTTTTTCTACAATAGTATTTTCTTTGCTTTTGTAATCATATAATTTCACTTTACGTTTATTCTTGAAATTATACGTGTCATTTTTCTTACCACCCATAATTTTTATAGGAATAAGATTAGTGCCTTCGCCTTCTACTACAAAGGTATCTTTACCGTCGAGACCGTAAATCCAGATTTCTTTGGTAATGTCTTTAGTGAAGGTTCGCGTGTGCTTCCCTGCATCTTTTTTATGTACTTCAATGGTAGTTTTACCATCAGCAAGGCGCGTTATTTTAAACTCATCTCCCTTTTGAGTTCCTGATAATACTTCAAACTTATTGAGGTACTCATAGTAATCACGAGCAATTTTTAGCAAATTACCACGTCTACCTTTTAATTTCACTTTAATGTCCTCGATGGTCTCACCTTTAATTTCTTCTGGAATAGCATCAAATGCTTTTTCAATTGCTTCATCTGTCAAGCCAGCTTGAATGGCTTTAGTTTGTTCTTCCCATACATCCCAATCAGAATCATTAATTAAAGTTACATCTAAGTGATATGGAGAGGTAGCAAACCATTTTACACTTCTAAGATCCTCGCCATAGGTTTGCATTTTTCGAAGTCCTGGAATAGCTCTTGTTAGCAGTCCTATCAATGTCCCATCATATTTTGAAAATGCTTGATCACGATCACGGGGTATAGGCTTACAATACTCAGTACCATCTTCGTTTTTAAATAATGCCCAACGCCATTGGTCTTCATGTCTATCCCAATCGCCAAGAAGCATATCAAACATACGCGCCCTGATATAAGAAGGTTCATCAACAACAGATTTTCCTGATTTGTGAACTTCCTGTAAAACATCAGGTGTACCTAAAATCATTTCAGGCGAACCAAAACTCTCTAATCCTTTTTGCGTGTCACCTACATGTTCTTCTATCATATAAAGTTCATCGCCAAACTCGTCATTATATACGCCCAGCGTTTTTTGTTTTGGAATATAATATAGTACGGGGTTAGTATGTGCTACTCCAACAGCATCAGATAATCCACCTATTGCATAAGGGGTATACGGGTGAGAGGTGGTATAAAAATCAGCTAAGAATTTATCTACTACAGTACCATCTATGACATCGCCTACATATACTTCTTGAAAAGCGTTGGCCTGTAAAAATTTGGTTGTACTTTTTTTAAGGGCTCGCATTACCCATTGCCTTCCTTCCTTGTCTACTAATCGCAATGATTTAGACTGTTGCCCACCACCACGCTTTAAAGGTGTTAAACCACCCATTAAAGTATCTAATGTAACTACAGGAGCATTAACTTCTTTGCCATAAAACTCTCGATAATGATTTCCCCACAACCCTTTGTAAAAACCACTCTTAGTTGTTGCTTCACTGGTATAGACTGATGCTTTTTTATTTTTTGGAAAGGTATTATTAGTTATAACTTTGGTTTTAGAGTCGTTCTTATGACCTTTTAAAACTACAGTATTAAATACCGATTTAGAAGCTCCTTTTTCTACAGTAAAAAAGTGTGCAGTAACTTTACCATCTGTATCAATATCCAACCTCGAATACCCTTGCGCTGCTATGGAAAAATTACCATCTTTTGCATTTTTTACATTTTTAGTGTTGCCCGAAGCACCACTTATAATTTGAGGAACACTATTTTTTATATATTGTAAATTCGTATCTGCA
>CAZJRA010000095.1:0-6122 GCA_964548335.1 uncultured Flavobacteriaceae bacterium
GTATGAGCCAATGACTTCCTGTAAAATATGAAGCAATAACCGTCGCTTTTACGTGCTCTGATACATCAAGTTGTAATTGGTGTGGGTATACTAGAATCTTCTCTTTTTTAGTTACCTCGGGGTAGAACCACGCTTTAGGAAGTTCATTTACTTCGCCAAAAAGCGAAGCGATATAATGAGAAGGAGGGTTGTGATAGAGTTCTAAAGTAGGTTTATGTGCAATAATAGTTCCTTCGTGCATTACGAGGGTTTCATCCATATAAGATAAAACATCTGTACTGTCGTGAGTAGCAACTATACAGGAGATTTCCTGTTCTTTAAGGTAGGTAAAGAGTCTTCTTCTTAGATTATTTTTTCTAAAATTATCAATGTGTGAGAAAGGCTCATCTAGCAATAATAGTTCAGGCTCTTTGGCAAGGGTTTGAGCAAGAGCAACTCGTTGTTTTTGTCCCCCAGAAAGGGTTTTTACGTGTGCTTTCGCGAAAGCGGTCATTTCTACCACCTCCAGTAATTCTTGAGTTCTTGCTGCACTTTCTTTAGGGTATAGTCTAGAGAGGAATTTTTGAATGTTTTCCTCCACCGAAATAAAAGGCATCAAGTCAAAATCCTGAGATAAGTATTTAATAAAAGGCATTCCAGGCACGAGGTTTTCTTTGGGGCCTGTAATAGCAGTGTCTTTCCATTTAATGCTCCCGTTATCCCAATCGTACAATCCGTAAATAAGCTTAAGTAGTGTGGTTTTACCACAACCGCTTTCTCCTATAACAGCAAGGTGTTTTCCTGCCTCAAGACTAAGATTGAGATGTGATATCTTAAACCGATTGGATAAAGCAATGGATATGTCCTGTAGGATGAGCATAGCGCAAAAATACCTAAATGGATATGAATATGAGTGCTCTATTGTAGAATGCAGATTTTTTTAAAAGAATTAAGGTTAAATAAACCTCAAAGCTTTTTTCATCTTAGGAGTATACTCTACTTTTGATAAAAAGCATTTATTGTGACTAGGTTTATCATTTTTATACTTATTCTTCTTGTATTAGATATCTATGCGTATCAGGCATTTCGGTTTTTGGTAAAGAATAGGTGGGGGATGGCTATTTATTTTATCATAACCGCTTTTATTATAGGAGGGCTATTCTATCAATTTTCTACAGGTGATAGAAGAAATTGGTCTACCACTACCCACTTTTTTATAGTAGCCTTTGTGATTATGCTAGTGGGTAAGATTGTTTTAATAGCGTCTATGTTTGGGGAGGATGTATTTCGGTTTTTAGAAGGATTATATTATAAGTTGAGTGGGAAAAGCACATCCTATGTGTTGCCTTCTCGGCGAAAATTTATAAGTCAGTTAGCATTAGGACTAGCTGCCATTCCCTTTGCGGGGATATTGTACGGTGTTTTTAAAGGACGCTATAATTTTAAGGTGCTTAATTATACATTGCATTTTGAAGATTTGCCAGAGGCCTTTGACGGCTATCGTATTACGCAAATAAGTGATATTCATAGTGGGAGTTTTGATAATAAAGAAAAAGTAGAGTACGCTATTGATTTAATTAATAAGCAAGCAAGCGACGCCATTCTTTTTACGGGTGATATGGTTAATAATGAGGCTTCAGAAATGGAACCTTGGAAAGAAAGCTTTGGGCGTTTACAAGCTAAGGATGGTAAATTTTCTGTATTGGGTAATCACGATTATGGTGATTATGTGCCTTGGGAGTCACGAGCTGCAAAAGCTGCAAATTTGAGACGTCTTAAAGAAATACAAAAAGAGATGGGGTTTGACCTCATACTTAATGATACACGTTTTCTTGAAAGAGGAAATGAACGTATTGCATTAGTAGGGGTAGAGAATTGGGGAACAGGAGGATTTAAAAAAGCAGGAGATTTAAATAAATCTATTAGTCAAGTACGTAGTAACGATTTTAAGGTATTGATGAGTCACGACCCTTCTCATTGGGAGCATGAGGTGATACGCCATAAGGAGCATTTTCATCTTACGTTAAGTGGCCATACACATGGGATGCAGTTTGGAATAGAAATCCCAGGGTGGTTTAAGTGGAGCCCTGTAAAGTGGAAGTATAAATATTGGGCAGGTATTTATGAGGAGATGGGGCAGTACATAAATGTAAATAGAGGTTTTGGATATCTTGCCTTTCCTGGGAGAGTAGGAATCTGGCCAGAGATAACCGTTATAGAATTGCGAAAAGGCGCAAAAACGGTATAATCAATAGAAATTGGTATATTTGAATAACAACAATTCCTAAGGTCTGTGTTAAAATAGATAAACGTATGTCTAAATTTGGTGAATTAATAGATTTAGAAGTTCCAGTACTTTTGGACTTCTATACAGAGTGGAACGAGAGAGCAGCTTCGATGCATCCAGTGCTTCGTGATGTTGCAGCAGCTATAGGTGATAGTGGAAAAGTGATAAAGATAGATGTAGATAAAAATGACGAGCTTGCAGAGGCATTACGCATTAAGTCTTTACCTACGCTTATGATTTATAAGAAAGGGGAGATGAAGTGGCGTCACAGCGGTGAGCAAGATGCAAATACACTTATTGGGATTATGCAAGAATACGCATCCTAGTATTCTAATTTTTTAAACGAATATCCTTTTTCTAAAAAATAATCAATTGCTCGAGGTAGGGCGTATTGTAAATTTTTAAAGGCTTTTACACTGTCGTGAAAAACGATAATATCACCATTTTTTGCATTTTTAATGATGTTCTTTAAACATTGCTCTGGGGCTATATGTGCATTCCAATCATAAGCTATTGTACGATACATAGCAATGCGATACCCTTTTTTCTCTAATGCTTTTGCTTGCTTTTTTTTTATCCTACCATAAGGAGGTCTAAAAAGTGGAAAAATAGGAGATTGCCCTTCTGCTTGTGCTGCCTTAGCCATTTCTTGTTCACAACGATACACATTTTCTAGGTACGCCTTATTTTTAGTACGCCAACCTTTGAGGTGGTTGTATGTATGATTTCCAACAGCATGCCCTGCGGTTCTTATTTTCTTAAAGATAGATGTGTGTTTACGTACATTGTCTCCAATACAAAAAAAAGTACATAGAATAGGGGAGTTGTCTGGGTTGCGCTTTTGCGAAAGCGTATCTAAAACCCACTCTGTTACTTCTGGAATAGGCCCATCGTCAAAGGTGAGGTACAATGTTTTTTCTCGAGAGGGGATGTCCCATACATAGTTGTTAGGATACCACCATTTTACAAAAGTAGGTACCCTAACTAGTAATGGGGTATTAAGCTTCATTTACTCAGCAATTTCTAGAAGGTCTAGAGAGTCTAAAGGGATGTCTAAACCTTTTTCAGATAACATCTCTTCTATTTCTTCTTGGCTAGGATAACTGTCTTCATTTTCTAGCATAAAAGGAAATAGATTAATGTAGTTGTTAAACTCATCGATTTTTTCGTCTAGGAGGTCTTTATCATCATTAATAACTAGTAAATCTACAAGGGCGCGGTATTTTTCGATATTAATCCAAATCTCTTCACCATTTTTATATTGTCGTTCTTCACTTAGGTTACTAAAATAAGTAAGCTGTTCTTGATATTTACTAGCAAGCTGAGCCCAAATCTCTCTAGCTCTGTCTATTTCTCCTACACTATAATATCCAGAAACATAAGGTTCAACTAATGTGTAAAACTCAAAGATATCTATAGGCATCTTCTCCATAGCAATATCCATTAACACCTTTGCTTTTTCTTGTTTCCCCTCTTTTAATAATTGCTCGACTACACGTGCAATATTTCCTCTATATGTAATTGCATTAGTACGTGTTTCTCGGTCGTGATAAATATCTGGACTACCACTATTTCCCCAATACCAATTTTTAATAATCTCATATGATTTTTCTGTATCAATACGTCCCATATCATAAGGATTGTCTGGGTCTATAGCTGTTTTAATAGGAACGAGTTTAAAGCATACACCATCTAGTTGTAAATACTCTTTCATCCACAAGTAGTCATCATCTCCAAAACTACCTCCTGTAAAATAGATAGGACGCTCCCAGTTGTTGTTAGAGACCATATCCAACATAAGCATACGGTTCTTGTAGATAATGTCACCACTTAAAGAGAGTGTCATCTCATCTACAATCTGGTCGCTGTCTTTTGCGGGTACGATACCATTAGCAATCACTTGGTCTTTTTTTACTGGAATTACAATGTTTTTACTCGGGAAAGTAGCAGCCATCTCACCGCTCCTAAGTTCTTCCTTCGTACGTGGGTCATCACTCGCTAACCAATCCATCCAGAGGTCTAAAGACATGGTGTCTCGTACAGGTTTATAAAAAGCAAAATCTCTTGTGCCGTATCTGTATTTTTCGTGAGTTAATTGGCTAGGGACAGGATCGCTCTTATAAGCTTTTCGCTTCATCTGATCCATATACCAATCTGTATTGATTAGACTAGTATTAACTACGCGCACATCTGTACGGTAGCCTTCTATTTCTTGAATATACCATAAGGCAAAAGTATCATTATCTCCTATGGTAAATAAGATGGCGTTTTCATCTACAGAGTCTAAGTATTTTCTCGCCATTGCTAGTGCAGTCTTACGACCAGAGCGGTCGTGGTCATCCCAATTTTCTTTAGCAAGTAAGATTGGACTTGCAAAAAGGCAAACGACAAATGCTACAGGCATTGCCATTTTAGGCTTTATATAGTCTTTTAATAAATCAAAGAGTGCAAGTGCTCCAAAACCTATCCACATGGCAAATACATAAAAGGATCCCACAAGCGCATAGTCACGCTCTCTAGGTTCAAACGGGCGCTCGTTTAGGTATACTTTAAGAGCGAGACCTGTAAATAAGAAAAATACCATTAAGACTACAAAACGTTTCCAGTCTTTACTTGCGTGAAATAACAATCCTAACAACCCTAATAATAAAGGCAAGAAATAATATGTGTTTCTAGCTTTGTTATTTTTTACATCAGAAGGTAAATTATCTTGAGAGCCTAACATAAGGCTATCTATAAAATTAACGCCACTTATCCAGTTACCATCAAAATCATCTCCTTTTCCTTGAATATCGTTCTGGCGCCCTGTGAAGTTCCACATAAAATAACGCCAATACATATACCCAAACTGATAGTTAAACATAAAGCCTATGTTGTCTGCAAAAGAAGGTTTATCTATATCTAAGTAAGGACCTATAGAGCTTTTAAGAAAAGCGTTGTAGCCATCGTAGTTTACTTTGCCATCTCTAAAATCTACTTTAAATTGGGTGACAACATCTTGTACGTACTCTGTTTCTTCTGGAGACATATTTGGGTCGTACTTAATCCCAAAATCTAAAGGTCCTGTATATTGCATATAATTTGCATTGTGCTCTGGACTCCACATACGCGGTAAGATAGATTTGTGAGCGCCATCTAGATTTTGACTCGCATTACGCCATTGGTTTACAACCACATATTTCCCTTGCTTTTTGTCTTTTTCGTATTTCTTTTTTGAATCTATATACGGTTTGTCAGGATCTAAACCAGAATAGTCTGCAGTAAACTGAGGTCCATAAAACAACTTGGTTTCAGGATATTGTTCCCTATTGTAATACGCTAGTAATTCACGCGCGTTATTAGGATTGTTTTCATTAATAGTAGTTCCTGCATTTGCTCGAATAGGAAGCATCATCCAGCTAGAAAACCCTATAAATATAAATAAGACACATAGGAGTATCGTATTTAAAGTAGGAAGGTTATGCTTTCGCGAAAGCGTAAAACCACCATAAAAAACAGTAATAAGTATCAATCCAGCTATAATTGTACCACTATTAAAAGGAAGCCCTACACTATTTACAAAAAACACCTCAAGATATCCAAAAAGAGATAGGGTGTAGGGAAGAAGTAATTTAAAAATAAACATCAGTACCGCTACTACTATTACTAATGCTATCGTAAAGTTTTTTAAAGTAACCTCTTTTGTGTTTTTAAAGTAATACAACAGTCCAATAGCGGGAATGGTGAGTAATCCCATAAAGTGAATTCCAAAAGAGAGACCTACAATAAAGGCTATAAGAATAAGCCATCTATTACCTCTAGGAGCATGCATATCACGTTCCCATAATAAACCTAAGTAAAACAGAGATGCTAATAC
>CAZJRA010000096.1:0-6114 GCA_964548335.1 uncultured Flavobacteriaceae bacterium
CCTTAAAAATATAGATATACTAGAAGAAGAATCTAAAATTGATCCAGCAGAGTATTTAGATCTTTTTATCCCTTATAAGTTAAAAGTACAAGAAGCCTATAAATTAGGGCTAGATGAAAAGACTGCTTATAAAAAAGAACTGAATGGGTACAAAAAACAATTAGCTAAAACTTTTTTGACTGATTTAGATCTAACAGATAAAATAGTAAGGGAAGCTTATGATAGAATGGTAAATGAGGTAAGTGCTAAGCATATTTTAATAAAAGTACCACTTACAGCTCCAGCTAAAGATACGCTTGTTGCGTACAATAAGATTATGGAAGCGAGAAATAAGGTAGTTGCAGGTGAAGATTTTGAGAAAATAGCAAAAGAGTATAGTCAAGATCCTTCTGTTAAGAAAAACGGAGGTGATTTAGGATGGTTTAAAGCATTTAGAATGGTGTATTCTTTTGAAAATGCAGCTTACAACACAGAGATAGGAGAGGTGTCTATGCCTTTTAGATCTAATTTTGGATACCATATTTTAGTTACTACGGGGAAGCGTAAAGGTGATGGAGCTGTAAAAGCAGCTCATATTATGATTATACAAGATCAAGAGGATAAAACGGTAAATCCTAAAGAGCGAATTGATAAAATATACGCACTTTTAGAAAAAGGAGAAGATTTTGCTAGTCTAGCAAAGACATATAGTGATGATAATCGTACAGCTAGCAAGGGAGGTTTGATTAAACAATTTGAGAGAGGACAGTTAAGAAGTACAAAGTTTGAAGATATAGCATTTTCTTTAACTACAGAAGGAGAGTACTCAAAGCCTTTTAAGACTAATTTTGGATGGCATATCTGTAAATTGATAGAACGTCTTCCTGTAGGGAGTTTTGAAGAGGAAAAAGGGGCTATAGAGAAAAAGCTAAAAAAAGACAAAAGAGCTAAAGCTATTTCTGATGTGCTTGTTAATAAGCTAAAGGGGAAATATGACAAAGAAGATATTTCGGATATTGTTGCTGTAATGAAGAATAAAGAAATAGGCGATTTTAAAAATAGACATTGGAAGTTTAACGACACTCTTAATAATGGTGGTAAACCGGCTTTCACTCTTAGAGATAGTACTTATGTAGTAAAAGATTTAGCTCTTTTCTTAGAAGATCATTATGACCCTACTCGTTACCCAGATAAAGAGATCTTTTTTGAAAATGTAACGAGAAAGTATGTAGATTTAAAAATGCTAGAATATCATGAAGGCCATTTAGAAGAATTAGATCCAAAGTTTAAAACAGTTCTTAGAGAGTATAAAGAAGGACTTTTAATTTTTGATTTAATGGATCAGCAGATATGGAATAAAGCTAAGACAGATACTGTAGGACTTGAGCGTTTTTACAATGCAAACAAAAGTAAATATATAGCAACTCCAGAGGCAGTAGCCACAGTGTATACTTCTCAAAATAAAGGTACTCTTGCTGATTTTAGAAGTAGTTTATTGTCAAGTGCTACAAACACTCAAGATACTATGCCTGAAGACCTACTTAAGACAGCAAAAAATCTTGTTATAAAGGAAACAGGATCATATGCGCCGGAATATACACCGGTAAAGGGAGTGAGTGATGTGTTAGCTTATAACAATGGTTATGTTTTGTATGATGTTTCAGAAATACGTCCAGAACGCATAAAAACATTAAAAGAAGCAAAAGGGCAAGTAGTAAGTGAGTATCAAAAACAATTAGAGTCAGATTGGATAGAAGGCTTGCAATCTAATGCCTCTGTTAAGGTTAAGAAAAGAGTGCTTAAAAAACTTAAAAAACAACTCAAGTAAATTGATAAAACAGTGCTTTTTTGTCTTTTTCGTTTTTTTAACCATAACATCGTGTGATTGGTTAAAAGATCCTGATGAGGGAATAGTGGTTGCACGCGTAGGAGAAAGTCAGTTATATAAATCTGATGTAAATACTTTTTTTAAAGATATCTCAGAACGAAAGGATAGCTTACTTAAAGTTTCTAGCTTTATAAATAATTGGGCAACAAAGCAACTATTACTTGATGGAGCTAAGCGTAATCTTTCTAAAGCAGAACAAGAAAACTTTAATAAACTAGCAGAAGAGTATCGCCTAGGTCTTTACATGAGTACTTATAAAGATGCCTTGGTTAATAAGCAATTGGATACTATTGTGAGTGATGCAGAAGCTCAGGCCTTTTATGAGAAGAATAAACAAAATTTTAATTTAAACGAAGATCTTCTTAAGCTTAAGTACATACAAATAGGGGAAGATTACAATCATAAAAAGCAATTAAAAGAATATTTCACTCGTTTTAACGAAAAGGATAAGTACGCACTAGATTCTCTAAAACTTCAATTTAAAAAGTACTTCCTTAACGATTCGATTTGGGTAAAGAAGAGTGTAGTTACTCAGAGTATAAGCCCTGTAAGCGTTGCAAATGCTGATAAACTGTTAAAAAAAACAAATTTTGTACAGTTGCAAGATTCATTAGGATTATATTTGATTTCTGTAAGAGAAACGCTTTCGCGAAAGCAAATAGCGCCTCTAGAATACGTTAGACCTACAATTAATCAAATTATAAAAAATAAACGAAAGTTAGCTCTTGTAAAACAGCTAGAAAAGGAGATTAAAGATGATGCAATTAAAAACAATAAGTTTGAAATTTATAGGTAGCCTAACCGTAATTTTAATCTTTTTCTTTGGAGTTACCTTACAAGCTCAAGAAGTTGTAGAAGAGATGCAGGAAAGTGTTACAGATTCTATTAAAAAGCCTTTTAAGCCTTTTAAAGTAGATGGGGTAGCAGGAGTTGTTGGAGATTATTTAATTCTTGAAAGTGATGTAGATAAGTTTTTGACAGATATTAGAAACCAAGGACAAACAGCGGCAGATGTATCTCTTAGTCAAGTAATGGGTAAATTATTAGAAGATAAATTACTAACACATCATGCAATACAGGATAGTTTAATAGTAAATGATGCGCGTGTTAATGGAGAAGTGAGTCAAATCATATCTAGATTTGCTCAGCAGTTAGGTTCAGAAGAGAAAGTAGTTCAATACTACAAGAAAAATAATATAGCAGAGCTGCGTACCGAGTTATTTGAGATTAGAAAAGATATTCTTTTATCAGAACAAATGAATGATCAAATAATTTCAGGGGTAGATGTAACTCCAGATGAGATAAAGTCATATTTTGAGAGTATTCCTAAAGATCAACTACCTACTATAGGGGTAGAGTTAGAAATAGCACAAATTGTTATTTACCCTAAAGCAACAGAAGTAGAACGTCAGAATGTAATAGATAAACTTAAAGGGTTTAAAAGAGACATTTTAGAGAACGGAAGTAGTTTTGCAACTAAAGCAGTTCTTTATACAGATGATGCTGCATCTAGAGGAGAGGGTGGATTAATGTCTATTAATAGAAAAACACCGTTAGTACAAGAGTTTAGAGATGTTGTTTTTAGTCTTCGTGAAGGAGAAGTAAGTGAACCTTTTGAGACAGAGTATGGCTTTCATATAGCTACAGTAGATAAAGTAAAAGGAGATAATCTTGATATAAGACACATATTATTAATTCCTAAAATAGGAAAAGCTCAAGAAGAAGAAGCAAAAGATCTAATCTCTAGAATACGTGCAAGAGTAATTGCGGGAGAACTCTCTTTTGCAGATGCAGCTAAAGAGTATTCTGATGAAAAAGAGACTAAATTTGATGGAGGAGTATTAGTAAATCCAGACAACTTAAGTACAAAATTTGAATTGACAAGGCTTGATACTTCTATCTACACTAAAGTAAGTAGCCTAGAAGAAGGAGAGGTTTCATTGGTATTTAATGATCCTGATAGAACTAATAAATCACAATTTAAAATACTTACTGTAAACAGTAAGGAAGAAGAGCATAAGGCAGATTATACAAAGGATTATATTAAAATAAAAGAATTAGCCTTGCGTCAAAAGCAAATAAATGCGATTGCAGAATGGCAAAAAGAAAAGATTGCAGAAACCTATATAAAGGTAAATGGAGTAAATAGAGATTGTGAATTTGCTAGTAACTGGTTAAAAAAATAAAAATATGTCTGATGTAGCTGCTATAGACAAACTTGTTGAAAAACAGAAACTTCTCAAGTCAGAAATTGCAAAAGTAATTATAGGCCAAGAAAAGGTTATTAATGAGATACTTCTAGCTGTTTTTTCTGGTGGTCATGCATTACTTGTAGGAGTTCCTGGTCTAGCAAAAACCTTAATGGTTAATACAATAGCTCAGACTTTAGGATTAGATTTTAAGCGTATACAATTTACGCCAGATTTAATGCCTAGTGACATCTTAGGTTCAGAGATATTAGATGAGAGTCGTAAGTTTAAATTTATAAAAGGCCCTGTGTTTTCTAATATTATTCTCGCAGATGAGATTAACAGAACTCCACCTAAAACACAAGCAGCATTACTAGAAGCAATGCAAGAACGAGTAGTTACTGTGGCAGGAGTAAGACATCCGCTCTCAAAGCCATACTTTGTACTGGCTACTCAAAACCCTATAGAACAAGAAGGAACTTATCCTTTACCAGAAGCGCAATTAGATAGATTTATGTTTGCTATAAATCTTGATTACCCTACGTATCAAGAAGAAGTAGATGTTGTAAAAGCAACAACTTCTAATCACAAGCCAGAGGTGTCAGCTCTTTTTGATGCTAAAGAAATTGTAGAAATACAACAGCTTATTAGAAAAATTCCCGTTGCAGATAATGTGATAGAATATGCTGTTCGTTTAGTAGGTAAAACACGACCTAAATCTGATGATGCTGCACAGATTGTAAAAGACTATGTAGATTGGGGAGCAGGTCCTAGAGCTTCTCAAAACTTAATTTTAGCAGCAAAAGCGCATGCAGCAGTAAATGGAAAATATTCTCCGGATATAGAAGATGTACAGGCTGTTGCAACAGGTATATTAAGACATAGGCTCATTAAAAATTACAAAGCAGAAGCACAAGGCTTGAGTATAGAAGAGATTATAGAAAGTCTTTTCTAACTCTTTTCAAGGCTTAATTATAGTTCTTTAAGTACGCTTTCGCGAAAGCGTATTCGGTAAACACACCTAATAACCCTCCCCCTGTAATTATTGGATTGATAATTATAGGGGTTTCTTTTTGTTATTATGATATAGGCAAGTTGGATTTTTTTGTATACTGTAGGGATTCTCTGTAATAGACGTCTTATAACCTATTGACTTTGTGGTGATGATTTTGTAAATTCGCAGAACAGTTAATCTACTTTTCATAAAAACATTAAAAACAACCCTTGTATGAGCATTTATCAAGATTATATTCAAGAAATTAAAGATAGAAAAGAGGTAGGTCTTAATCCTAAGCCTATTGATGGTGCAGATCTATTGAGTGAAGTTATTTCGCAAATAAAAGATGTAAATAATCCTGATAGAAAAGATTCTCTTAATTTCTTTATTTATAATGTTTTACCTGGAACAACAAGTGCGGCAGGAGTAAAAGCAATCTTTCTAAAAGAAATTGTTTTAGGAGAGACCGAAGTAGAAGAGATTTCTCAAGATTTTGCTTTAGAGCAATTATCTCACATGAAAGGAGGTCCTTCTGTAGCTGTATTGTTAGATTTAGCTTTAGGGGATGATGAAGCTATTGCTGTTAAAGCGACTAAAGTATTAAAAACACAAGTTTTTTTATATGAAGCAGATACAGATAGATTAGTAGAGGCAATGAACTCTGGGAATGCATTAGCAAAAGAGATTATTGAAAGTTATTCTCAAGCTGAATTCTTTACAAAGTTACCAGAAATTGATGAAGAAATAGAAATAGTAACTTATGTTGCTGGTGTTGGAGATATTTCTACAGATTTATTATCTCCGGGTGCTGATGCGCATTCAAGATCAGATCGTGAGTTGCATGGTCAGAGTATGTTTGAGCATAATAAGGAAATGCAACAAGAATTATTAGCATTAAAAGAAAAGCATCCTAATAAACGTGTGATGTTAATTGCAGACAAAGGAACAATGGGAGTTGGTTCTTCAAGAATGTCTGGAGTAAACAATGTTGCATTATGGACAGGTATTTCTTCAAGTCCATATGTACCGTTTATTAATATTGCACCAGTAATTGCGGGTAC
>CAZJRA010000097.1:0-595 GCA_964548335.1 uncultured Flavobacteriaceae bacterium
CCCCTATTGGGTATCTAGTTATAGGGCTTTTTCTTGTGGCTACGGGTTTATTCCTTTGGGTTTTTGACGGACCTTATAATATCCCAAATAGTGGTTTTGCTAGTTTGACTCCTTTTTTTGAGTTAGCCCCTTGGATTTTCACTTTTCTTATTCCTGCCATTACCATGCGTAGTATAAGTGACGAAGACAAAGCAGGAACTCTAGAACTACTTCTCACAAAACCCATTACTACTTGGCAACTCACCCTTGGAAAGTATATTGGAATTATAGCACTTATCCTAATTGCCCTACTCCCTACCCTTACCTATGTATGGGCTATTTACGACCTAGGAAATCCTGTGGGTAATCTAGATATAGGCGCTACTATAGGTTCTTATGTAGGACTTATTTTTCTAGCAGGAGCTTTTGCTTCTATCGGCCTATACACTTCATCTTTATCTAACAATCAGATTATCGCTTTTATAAGTGCCGTATGCATCTGTTTTTTCCTCTATTATGGTTTTGAAGGTATTGCAGAGTATAACGCATTAGGAGCCGTAGACCATTATATAAGTAAGATAGGTATAAAGTCGCATTACGATAGTATTAGTAGAGG
>CAZJRA010000097.1:605-6097 GCA_964548335.1 uncultured Flavobacteriaceae bacterium
AGTAGAGGAGTTGTAGACACGAGAGACCTTATTTATTTTATAAGCACCATCTTGTTTTTTCTTTTTCTAACCACATTAAGACTTAAAAAACATAGGTAGAACACTTACGTGAAAATTCTAAAGAACATACCATCCTTACTCTACGCCATACTTCTTTTAGTTGTGGTAAACTACCTTGCATCTTTAAGTTTCGGGAGGTATGACCTTACGCAAGACAAGCGATATACATTAAGTGAGCCTGCAAAAGAGGTATTAGATAAGGTTAAAAGTCCGATTGTCATAGATGTTTTTCTAGAAGGAGACTTTCCTCCTGAGTTTAGAAAATTACAAAGTGAAACTCGTTACTTATTAGAAGAAATTAACACGTACAATCCTAAAATCACTTTTGAGTTTTCTAATCCAATACCAGAAGGTAGTGATGCTGCAGTTGTCTCTGAGCAGTTCTTAAAATTTGGAATGACACCCCTACCTCTTAAAGTAAAACACAACGGAAAAGAATCTGCACAAACTATTTTTCCTTGGGCTACAGCAAACCATAACGGAAAAGCAGTTCCTATTGCTCTTACAAAAAACGTCGCCGGCGCTACCCCCGAACAACTAGTATACGCATCTACTCAAAACCTAGAGTATTCTTTTATAGAAGGGTTTAATAGACTTGTCTCTACCGATTCAAAAAAGATTGCAGTCCTTAGAGATAATGATGAGTTATCAGACTTACGACTTACAGATATTCTCAGAAAACTGGGTGAGACCTATAGTATTGCTCCCTTTCCGATGAATAGTGCTTTAGAAAAACCCGAACAAACACTTAAAGCATTACAAAACACCTTTGACCTAGTACTTGTTGCAAAACCTACAAAAGCATTTACAGACGAGCAAAAGTTTGTATTAGACCAATACACTCTTAACGGAGGTAATTCTTTATGGCTACTAGATATGGTTGCTATGGAGACTGATAGTCTTAGAAATAATGATGGTAAAGCACTCGCCTTTCCTAGAGAATTACAGCTTAAGGATATGTTCTTTAAATACGGTGTGCGTATTAATCCTGTACTTGTAAAAGACTTGTACTCTGCACCATTAAGTTTAGCAACAGGTGACGGCAGTAACACTTCCTACACAGAGTTACCTTGGTTTTACCAACCACAAGTACCTTCCTTAAACACACACCCTATTAATACCAATATTGAGTTTCCTGTAAAGTTTAACTATGCAAATTCTATAGAGCTCCTTAAATCGGGTGAGAATCTTAAAAAAACAGTACTTCTTTCTTCTAGTCCGTTGAGTCGTTTGGAAGGTACACCAAGACAGATATCATTAGAACAAGTAGGTATAGAACCAAAAGAAGAAGATTATACAGCAGGTCCTCAACCCCTATCCGTACTCTTAGAAGGCTCTTTTGAATCTGCTTTTAAAAATAGAGTGCAACCTGTTAAATTAGATGAGTTACGCTTTCGCGAAAACGCAACAAGCCCCTCAAAAATGGTTATCATCGCAGATGGAGACTTTATCGCAAACGAGGTAGGCCCTACCGGAAATCCTTTAGAATTAGGCTTTGATTATCTAACTAGAAAAAAATACGGTAACAAGGAATTTTTGCTTAACACCGTAAACTACCTAATGGACGACACCGGTCTTATTAACATTAGAACAAAAGAAATAGCACTATCATTTCTAGATGGACAAAAGACTGCCAAAACCATTAACAAGTGGCAGAGCTTATGTATAGGGCTTCCTATGTTATTGCTTTTAGCGTTTGGAATGTTTTTTTACTTCCTTAGAAAACGGCGCTACGCTCGCTAGCTGTTAATAAGTTATTTTCATATACACTAGCAATAAAATTATATTTGTAGGAACAATTGTTTGCACGCTCGTAAGGGGCAAAATAAGCGATTTTCAAGAGCAAATAGTATCCGACATATGAAATTTATAGTCTCTAGTACATACCTACTAAAACAACTTCAAACCCTTGGAGGGGTTATTAATAATAGCAACACATTACCTATTTTAGACAATTTTCTTTTTGAGCTAGATGGTAAGTCATTAACAGTTTCTGCATCAGATTTAGAAACAACAATGACGGCAAAACTAGATGTAGAGTCTGATGACTCAGGAAGCATCGCGCTACCTGCACGACTACTTCTTGACACGCTTAAGACGTTCCCAGAGCAACCACTTACGTTTACTCAAGAAGAAAATAATACTGTTGAGATAAGTTCTAATCACGGAAAGTATGCACTTGCTTATGCAAACGGAGAGGAGTTTCCTAAAGCTGTCGCATTAGAAGACCCAAGTAAGATTACTATTTTAGGACATATACTTGCAACTGCTATTACAAACACCATTTTTGCAACAGGTAATGATGATTTAAGACCTGTAATGAGTGGCGTATTTTTTCAGTTTGGAACAGATGGTTTAACCTTTGTTGCAACAGATGCTCATAAGCTTGTAAAGTATGGTCGTACAGATATTACAGCAGATAAGGCTACAGAGTTTATTATGCCTAAAAAGCCTCTTAACTTACTAAAAGGGATTTTAGGAGGATCTGAAGAAGAGGTTATTGTAGAGTATAATGACTCTAACGCTAAGTTTACTTTTGACAATACGGAGTTAATCTGTAGACTTATTGATGGGAAATATCCTAATTATGAAGCGGTAATCCCTAAAGAAAACCCTAATAGGCTTACGATAACTAGAAATCAGTTTTTAAACTCTGTACGAAGAGTTTCTATTTTCTCTAATAAGACTACGCATCAGATAAGATTAAAAATTGCCGGAGCAGAACTTAACGTATCTGCAGAGGATATGGATTATAGCAATAAAGCAGAAGAAAGGCTTACTTGTGATTATCAAGGAGATGATTTACAGATTGGTTTTAACTCTCGTTTCTTATCAGAAATGCTAAATAATATGAATGCAAATGATGTTTCTTTAGAAATGTCATTACCTAATAGAGCAGGGATTCTAACTCCTATAGATGGATTAGAAGAAGGTGAGAGTATAACAATGCTTGTAATGCCTGTAATGCTCAACGATTAAAGATAAGTGTTAAGTGTAAAAGGGCGATTTCTGATTAAAAGGAAATCGCTTTTTTTATGATACTATATTGCCCATTTTTTAATTCCTTTGTAAAAAACAAACAGACAATGAAAAAACTAATAGTACTTGGCTTGATAGCAATAGGATTCACAAGTTGTAACGAGACTAAATCTACCGTAAAAAGAGATGGTGCCCCTATTGATTTAACCGCATTAGAAGGTAATGGGGAGAAGATACTTTCTAAGTATATGAATACAATTACAAATGCAGAACTTAAAGAAATGCTTTACGTGTATGCAGGAGATGAGATGGAAGGTCGAGATACGGGAGAACCTGGTCAAAAACGTGCTGTAGAGTACTTACGTAAGCAGTATGTAGATATGGGAGTAGCTTCAGGAGTTAATGACAAATCGTATTTCCAAATTGTCCCTGACACCTATTTTAGAAAAGGTAGCGGAATAAAAAGTTCAGAAAATGTGCTTGCCTTTATTAAAGGTTCAGAAAAGCCCGAAGAAGTACTAGTACTTTCTGCACATCTAGACCACGAAGGAATGGATAAAGATGGAAACGTATATAATGGTGCAGACGATGATGGCTCAGGTACTGTTTCTATACTAGAAATAGCAGATGCTTTTCAGCAAGCTGTAAAAGATGGTAATGGCCCTAAGCGTTCTATACTGTTCCTACACGTTACAGGAGAAGAAAAAGGATTATATGGTTCTAAATACTACACTCAAAACCCTATATATCCTCTAAAAAACACGATTGCTAATCTTAATATAGATATGATAGGTCGTGTAGATGAAATACACACAGAAGACCCTAATTACGTATATCTTATTGGTTCTGATAAATTAAGTACAGACTTACACAATATATCTGCAAGTATTGGTAGCAAGTTTTCTGATATTAACCTAGACTACAGATATAATGCAAAAAATGAACCTAACAGGTTTTATTACAGGTCTGACCACTATAATTTTGCAAAAAACAACGTACCTGTTATCTTTTATTTTAATGGCACTCACGAAGACTATCATAAAATTACAGATACTCCAGATAAAATTAATTACCCTATGTTAGAAAAGCGTACACGCTTAATATTCGCAACAGCTTGGGAATTAGCGAATCGTAAAGATAGACCTGTCGTAGACAAAGCTGAATAATTAGAAAGCACTCATAAATAAAAAGCGATTGTATAATAAACAGTCGCTTTTTTTATTAAATCTATTGTGTAAATACAAGGATTGATTATCTTTGCTCTCGCAATTAAAATGGTGGTTGTAGCTCAGCTGGTTAGAGCGCTGGTTTGTGGTACCAGAAGTCGCCGGTTCGAACCCGGTCTTCCACCCTTATAAAGCTCCTTCTTATGAAGGAGCTTTTTTTATTAAGTCTTTTAAATTATTATTTTAAATCAAAAAGGCTTTCTACTGCAGGGTATCGCTCTACCGTAAATCCTTCTGCATAATCAACCCCTATAAGCCTTCCTAAATCTTGTGCTCTATAAGAAATACTATCTTTAAATGTTTTGCTTGAAATAGGTGTATTCCCCTCTTTAGATTTAGGATCATAAAACTGTGACGTATACGCAAAAACTGCGTCGTTCTTCTTTTCTATAAAACCAGAAACATCTACTAATATATCTGGAACTATATTTTTCCATTGGATATAATGATATACATTTTTAGGGCGCCACGCTTCTTGAGATTTCCCTTCATAATTTGTTTCAATCTTAGGAAGACCACTTAAAAAACAAGCATCACTAGCTAATTTACTCCCTTTACCGTGGTCTATATGGCGGTCATCTATCGCATTGCAAAGCACAATCTCTGGACGACAATAACGTATTACCTCTATCACTTTTAACTGGCTCTCTCTATCATTCACAAAAAAACCATCTGCTATTGCTATATTCTTTCTAAAGCTTGCTCCCAGTATTTTTGCAGCAGCAGCAGCTTCTTGATCTCTAATAGCCGCAGAACCTCTAGTGCCTAATTCACCCCGTGTTAAATCGAGAATCCCTATGGTTTTTCCTCGAGATACTTCTTTTGCTAATGTAGCTCCACTACCTAATTCTACATCATCTGGATGTGCGCCTATAGCGAGTATATCTACTTTCATAAATTTTATTTTAATATCAGTTAGGTTTAAACTACTTGAGCTAATGCCTGTTTTATATCTTCTTTTAAATCTTCACAATCTTCTATTCCTACAGAAAAACGTATTAAACCATCTGTTATCCCTTGATTTGCTCTTTCTTCTGGTGTTAATAAACCATGAGATGTCGTAGAAGGAGAAAGCACGGTACTTTCTACACCTGCAAGACTCATAGAGGGCTTTATTAAGTTAAGAGCTTTCATAAACCGCTCTGCGTCTATACCTGGAACAAGCTCAAAAGACATCATCCCTCCAAAGTTTTTCATTTGTTTTTTTGCAAGTTTATGATCTGGATG
>CAZJRA010000098.1:0-5282 GCA_964548335.1 uncultured Flavobacteriaceae bacterium
TACAGAAGGTCCTCTATAATTAATGCGTGTTTGCCAGTCTATTTTTCCTGGTAAGGTGATTTTATTATTGAGTCTAGCAGTCCACGTAAAATTGCTAGCCCCAAAATCGATACCTTCAAAAACGCCTACTGTTTCTGAGTTAAAGATATTTACGTTAGCATCTATTTTCCATTTTTTTGTAGGAGAATAGATAAGAGTACCTTCTATCCCTAATCTATCATTATGAGATAAATTGATAGGTGTTCTCGTTAATACATCTTCTTCTATACCGTTTACAATGGTAGTTTGTCCAGTTTCTAAAAAAACAAAGGTAAAGTTGTCTTCACTACGTCTAAAGAATATAGAACCATTAAAAGTAAAGGATTTGCTTATCTTGTTAAGGTAGCCTAAGTCAATACCATTAGATAAACTAGGGTTAAGGTTAGGATTTCCTTGGAAAAAGGTTGTAACACTTGTTCGTGATGGAAATGGATTTAAAAAGAAACTACGTGGTCTTCTAATTCTTCTATTATATCCAAAGCGTATATTTTCTTTTTCATTAAGTTTATAATTAATATTAAGAGTAGGGAAGAGGTTCGTAAAATCTCTACTCTGAAAATCACTAATTGTTTGTTGATCTATTTCTATATCTGTGTATTCTGCACGTAGTCCAACTAAAAAATTAAACTTCCTTATTTTACTTCCATACTGAGTATAAGCTGCGTGAATATTTTGTTTATATACAAGACTATTTGTTAAGTCTTGATTAAGAAGGAATTCCCCGTTAAGGTTATCAGTATCAATTATATTGTCAAAAACAATAAATCCGGTTTCTAACTCACTTAGATTAGCTCTGTATCCTGCTTCAAATCTAGCATGCTCACCTAGCGGTTGTACAAAATCTAATTGTGCAAAAAAACGTTCTTGATCTTCTACTGTTTCGTTGGTCTCTAGTTCTGTTTGGATAGTCGGTATAGAAGAGGTGTTTTGTATATCTGTAAACTCAGTCTCTTCAGAATTTTCATATTGAAATTCTATAGAGAGGTTTCCGTCATTTTTCCATTTTCTATCAAAGTTTAAACTAAATTGAGATGTAAGGTCTACTTCTGTCTCTGGAGATAGACGTTGTGAAACGTTTGTAATTTCACCTTCTACTTGAGTTATATTATTAACGCTTTCATTTGTGTTATCATTATCTCTTACTACAGCAGCAGCTGTAATACTAGTATTATCGTCTATATAATACTCTACTCCAAAATTAGTAGTAAGGCCACCACGATCTCGGGTAAAATCTGTTCTTTCGGTTAACGAACCATTATCTTCTATACGGTTTGTGAAAATATTACCTTCTGAGCCTCTAAGGCTATATCCTCCTGTTGCAAAAATGTTGAAATCTCCTGTTCTGTAATTTACGTTTCCAGAAAGCCCTCTAGTACCAAAGTTTCCTACATTTGCTGTTACAGCTCCGTTTAAACCTTGTAGCTTGCTTCGTCTTAGTATTATATTAATAATCCCGGCACTTCCTTCAGCATCATAGCGAGCAGAAGGGGAGGTGATTACTTCTACACGTTCTATAGATTCTGCAGGTAGTTGTCGTAGTGCATTTGCACCACTTAAGCCAGAAAGACCAGAAGGTTTCCCATTAATAAGTATACGTACATCATCATTACCTCTTAAAGCAACATTACCTTCTACATCTACAGAAACAGAAGGTACATTGTCCAATACATCAGAAACAGTTGCTCCACTTACAGTAAGGTCTTTACCTACGTTGTAGATTTGTTTATCTAACTTATATTCGACCGTAGTTTTTTCTGCAACTACGGTAACTTCTTCTAAGGTATCGGTATTTACTTCTAGATTAATGACCCCTAGATTTGTGTCTTTAGTTAGTTTTTTCGCTTTAAGCTCATATTTTTTAAAGGATATAAATTCTATTTCAATATCATATACTCCGGCAGTAATTAGAAAAGAAAATTGGCCATTAAAATTTGTAATTCCTCCCGTTATCTCGTTAGGAGAAGCCACATTAGTAAGTGTAATGGTAGCATACTCTAGCGGTACAGACCCAACTTTGTCTTGAACAATACCTCTAAGGGTTATATTTTTTGATAATCCAGGTTTCTGGCTATATAGTGTGGTTATAGTAAAGCATAAAATAAATATGAAAATACTTTTTTTCATTTAATTATTTAGTTTCCAGTAAAATTAGGTTAATACAAAGGGGGAGAGGTTAAAACAGCGTTAAATAAGTACAGTGTAAAC
This sequence comes from uncultured Flavobacteriaceae bacterium, assembly GCA_964548335.1. Taxonomy (GTDB): domain Bacteria; phylum Bacteroidota; class Bacteroidia; order Flavobacteriales; family Flavobacteriaceae; genus Dokdonia. Next base: position 2,245 of record CAZJRA010000098.1, read on the forward strand.
AAGAGTTTATACTTATCTAAAAAGAGAATCTCTTTTTTAGGAATAAAAAACGCCAGCATTAGCCGGCGTCATAAATAGTGTGCTACTGAAAATTAATTTCTTCCTGTAAGCTTCATATATTTTTCATATTGAGCTTTCGTTAAAATATTTTCCATATTCATTCTCTCTCGCTCTGCGAATCTTAAAATCACAGCATTTGTTTGCTTTTTATTAAGTTCTGAATTCTGAACTTTTTGATCAACTATAGATTGTAAGTTAGAAGTTATCTTATTTACTCGAGCTTCTTGCTTATCATCTAAGTCTAATTTTTCAATCATTGTGCTCGTTAATTTGGCAGGAAGTTTTGTTTCTTGAGCCTGAGAAATACCTATGCTTAGAAATACAAAAGTAAAAAGTAGATATATTTTATTCATTATAAATTGTGTTTGCAAAATTGTTTGTTCGAAATTACAAAATTTCTTTGATACTTTCAGGTGGACGTCCTATAATACCCTTATTATTGTTAATAACGATGGGGCGCTCTATTAACTTAGGGTGAGTAACCATTGCTTCAATAAGTTCGTCATTATTTAAGTCTTTTCCTTTGTATTGCTCTTTCCATATTATTTCTCCTTTTCTTATAAGGTCTATAGGAGCTATAGCTAAAATGTCTAAGATGGAGCTAAGTTCACTCTTAGTAAGCGGACTATCTAAATATCGTATAACTTCAAAAGGAAGCCCTGTATTTTCAACAATTTCTAACCCTTGTCTGCTTTTAGAACATCGTGGGTTGTGGTATATTTTAATCATAGCGTGTATAGTTTTAATTAATATAGACTTAAAATAAAGTCTTATTACTTTTCTCTTGTAGGTTTAGGTAAAATAGAAACAAATTAAGAGCTTATAGTTTTAAACAACTTTGTATCACTTCTTCATTTGTGATCTGTAAATGTTTTGGTAGTTTATTATCTCTTGGAATAACCGCAAGGTATCGATCAAAATTACTTGTATACACATTTTTTAAAATCGGTTTTTGTGGTAAACCTATTATTTTTATAAGCTCTTGTATAAATTCTTTGTGATGTATTAAATCTTTACTGCCTAGGTGAAAAATACCTCCAAGTTGCCTGTTAATAATGTAATGTAATTGCTGACTTAACTTACCGTCTGTAATAGAATTCATTATTAAGTGAGGAAACACTTCTATAGATTGATACAGAAGAACACTATTTTTAATTGCCATCAACCTAGGAGAGCTTACCCCAAATGCCATAGGAAGTCTACATATAGCATATTGCTCTGTAGGGAGATTGCGCATAAGGATATGTTCACACTTCATTTTGAGCTTACCATAAATACTCTCAGACAAGGTTTTGTCATGCTCGTAACTAGGGTAGTGGTGAAAAGCATCAAAAACATTTGCGCTAGATAATAATAAGATACGAGCACCACTTGCTCGTGCATACTCAACCATAAGGTGGTGTGCTTCTATCTGATCTTGAAAAGGGCCTCTTAAGGCATAAACAATTATCTGAGGCCTTATTTTTTTAAGTAGCTCATATATATCATCTGTAGCTAAATCATACCTCAAATAGTGTTTGTTATCACTATAAATCTTACCAGAATAATAGGTGCCAAACGTATTGTAATAACGATATAACTCTTTATACAAAGCCCCTCCTAAGAAACCAGAAGCTCCTAGAATTAAGATTTTGTCTTTAGATTTTTTAAAAGCGATAATTAGCTGCGTTTAGTACATAGCTCCAAACTCAATGCCAGTATATACTAGTTGAGACCGATTAGAAGTATGTGCCTTAAATTATTTTTTGTAAAAAGGTGTTTTTACAACGGTTGCAGAAATTACTTTTTTACGTATTTGTATAAAGATATCTGAGTCTGCTTTTGCAAAAGCATTGTTTACATATCCCATACCTATCCCTTTTTCTACAGAAGGGCCCATTGTTCCAGATGTTACTGTACCAATAGTGTTTCCGTCTGCATCTACAATAGGGTAACCGTGTCTTGGGATTCCTTTTCCTTTTAACTCAAAACCTACGAGTTTTTTAGTTACTCCAGCTTCTTTTTGAGCCTTTAGAGCAGTACTGTTTACAAAGTCTTTTGTAAACTTAGTAACCCATCCTAGCCCAGCCTCTAGAGGAGAAGTTGTATCGTCTATATCATTACCGTAAAGGCAATACCCCATTTCTAATCGTAAAGTATCACGAGCAGCAAGACCTATAGGCTTAATACCCCAATCTGCACCTGCTTTAAAAACTCCAGTCCATAATTGCTCAACAGATTCATTCTTGCAATAAATCTCAAATCCACCACTTCCTGTATATCCAGTAGCACTAATAATTACGTCAGGAATACCTGCAAAAGGAGCTACTTCAAAATTGTAAAACTTTATACCACTTAAATCTACATCAGTAAGCGATTGCATAGCCTCTATAGCTTTAGGTCCTTGTATCGCTAATAAAGAATATCCTTCTGAAATATTTCTTAGTTCAGCATCAAATCCTTTTGCTTCTTTTTGAGAATTAATCCAATCCCAATCTTTATCTATGTTAGAAGCATTTACAACAAGTAAATATTGCTCTTCTTTTATACGGTACACGATTAAGTCATCTACAATACCTCCTTTATCATTAGGCAGGCAGTTATATTGCGCACCATTTACTTTAACTTTACTTACATCATTAGAGCATACCCATTGTAATAAATCTATAGCTCCAGTACCGCTTACTAAAAATTCACCCATATGTGAAACGTCAAAAACACCCACACCATCTCTAACGGTTTGATGTTCGATATTAACCCCTTCATAAGAAACAGGCATGTTATATCCTGCAAAAGGAACCATTTTTGCACCTAAGGCTTCGTGTATTTTAGTAAGAGCTGTATTTTTCATAAAAATTTATAGCGATTTTGTTAAGGGTAACAAATGTAATAAAATCGGATAGATTTGTATTAAAAATTATACTAAGAAGACATGATTTTATCTTTAAGTTATTTTATGTTTTTAAAACCGAGATGACTTAGGATAACAGGTATTATTT
>CAZJRA010000098.1:5292-6031 GCA_964548335.1 uncultured Flavobacteriaceae bacterium
CATTTATTTATAAAGTCTAGTGAAATTTTAATATCACTTGTACGTACTAAATGTAGTATTTTTACAAGACCACAAAAAGTATACTTTTAAGAATAGAAAGATGAGACTACTTTTAAGATGGTTTAGTAGTAGGTATGTTATGCTTACGCGAAAATAAAATTAAAAAAGTTTAACTTAAAAAGACACTCGTTTTACGAGCAGTACTATGAAGGTATATAGCAGAAAACAAATTTATGAAGCAGATCAAGCAACGGTAGCAAAAGAAGGGATTCCTTCTATTAATCTCATGGAACGTGCAGGTGGCTATCTTTATGAGTGGGTACACCAGCGTTTGCAAGGAGGTAAGGTGCCAATAAAAGTGTTTTGTGGTATTGGTAATAATGGAGGTGATGGAATGGTACTTGCGCGCTACCTAATGGAGAATAATTATAATGTAACTACCTATGTAGTAAATTATAATGATAAGCGTGTTCCAGATTTTATGGAGGCTTATGATCGCTAAAAGAGTGCTACAAAAAACTGGCCTATTGTTTTAACAGAGAGCAGTGAGGCTCCAGAGTTAACTTCACAAGATATTATCATAGATGCTATTTTTGGGATAGGTCTTAATAGGTCTCCTCAAGATTGGATTAAAAAGTTGTTTACTACTATAAATGATTCACGTGCGTATATCTTAAGTATAGACATCCCTTCTGGTATGTATATGGATCGTTCTCCAGAAGAGGGCGATGTAATAATT
>CAZJRA010000099.1:0-6012 GCA_964548335.1 uncultured Flavobacteriaceae bacterium
GAAAACAGCCTTTTTTGAGGTTTTTAACGACCGTGATTTTTTAAAGGGCTAAACAGACCTTGTGAACGATTTAAAGAACAAAAAAATTAGAAAGAACCAAGGCAAAAAAAATAATAACTTAGACAAACGAGAAGTAAAAAGCTAACGCGAAAAAGAAAAAAGAGACAAGACCACAACAGTCCAAAAAGAAGACAAAAAGGAGAGTAAACAATCCTACGAAGACCAAAAAAAAATAAAGTCTCTTAACAATAGACTGAGTAAGGCAGAAGCTCAGATTAGTAAGTTAGAAAAAGAAATAAAAGCGATAGATGTAGAGCTTGCCATTAATTATGATGAGACAGTTGCTAAACCTGATTTTTTTGACACCTATCAAGGCAAGAAAAAAGAGGTGGAAAAACTGATGGAGCAGTGGGAAAAAATAACGGAAGAGTTAGAGACACTCTCTTAAATTTTTATGACTTCTTTAACGCCACTACTTTATAAGTGTTAATAGTTTTGTTAGTAGTGTTTTAAGTTAAGTCTTGCTAGAGATTATTTCTAGAAAACCCCTTACATCACCTAAAGAAATTACTAATGATGTTATTACGAAAAATTGGATTATCTGTTTTAGGATTAATCCTTATTGGGCTAGCACTCACATTTGCAAAAAATCTTATTGCAGGAAATAAGAAGCAACGACCTAAGCCCAAAAAAGTAATCAAAACCGTTTTTGTAGATACGGTTCAAAACGGTACGATACCTATACAAATTAGTGCAAATGGGAATTTAGCAGCACAAAAACGTTTAGAAATTTTCTCAGAGGTGCAAGGCGTATTCCAGCCTGGTAGCAAACTGTTTAAGCCAGGACAAGTCTATCAACGAGGGCAAACTTTACTCAAATTAGATAGTGCAGAACATCTAGCTACGGTAAAAAGCCAAAAGAGTAATCTGTACAATCAGATTGCGGCTATTATGCCAGATTTACGATTAGATTATCCAGAAGCTTTTGATAAATGGCAAAGGTATTTAGATAGCTTTGATATAGAAAAAAGCTTATCAGAATTACCTAAAATGACTTCTGATAAGGAGCGCTATTTTATTACAGGAAGAAATATACAAACAAGCTTTTACAATGTAAAAAACCTCGAACAGCGGTTAAGTAAATACCGTATTACAGCGCCTTTTAGTGGAATTTTAACTGAGGCGTTAGTAACAGAAGGAACGCTCGTAAGGCAAGGTCAAAAGTTAGGCACCTTTATAGACACCAGTGTTTATGAGTTAGAAGTGGCTATAAGCAAGACCTATGCAGATTTATTAAGAGTAGGTAATAAGGTAAAACTTACCTCTATAGATCAGTCTAGAGAATATACAGGTAAGGTAGCTCGTGTAAACGGAAACATAGACCAAGCTTCACAAACGATTAATGCCTACATACAAGTAAAAGATGCCTCTTTAAGGGAAGGAATGTACTTAGAAGCTAATCTAGAAGCACGTAGTGAGACAAATGCAATATCTATTGCACGTAGTTTATTACAACCTAACGACCAGTTGTTTGTAGTTAAAGATTCTATATTAGACATAATAGATGTAAAGCCTGTATATTTCTCAGAAAAACAAGTAGTAATAAAACAAGTTCCAGAAGGAGAGGTAATTGTGAGTAAACCTGTTCCCGGAGCTTATGTGGGGATGTTGGTTAAAGTATATGAGCCTAAAGACACTACAAAAACTCCTTAAGGATGCGTAAAGTTATAGCTTATTTTATTAAGTATCACGTTGCAGTAAATGTAGTTGTGATGGCATTTTTTGTGTTTGGAGTTGCAGGAGCCTTGTCGCTTAAGTCTTCTTTCTTCCCTCTAGTAGATTCAAAAAATGTCACGATTAATGTGACCTATCCAGGAGCTTCTCCTCAGGAGGTAGAAGAAGGTATAGTACTTAAAATAGAAGATAATCTTAAAGGTTTATCGGGTGTAGATCGGGTAACCTCTACCTCTAGTGAAAATAGCGGCCTTATAAATATAGAAATAGAAAAAGGGAAGGATATAGATTTTATGCTTGCCGAAATAAAGAATGCTGTAGACCGTGTGCCCTCATTTCCCACAGGAATGGAACCTCTTGTTGTTGCCAAAAAAGAAGAAATACGACAAACCATTTCTTTTGCTATAAGCGGAAATCAGATTTCGTTAAAAACCTTAAAACAAATAGGGCGTCAGGTAGAAAATGACATTAGAGGGATAGAAGGAATCTCTCAAATTAATATTTCCGGATATCCTGACGAGGAGATAGAAATAGCGGTTAATGAAAGTGACTTACTTGCTTATGAACTCTCGTTTGCAGAGGTGTCACAAGCGGTTGCTAGGACTAATATTCTAACAACGGGCGGAACCATAAAGACAAATGCAGAGGAGTATCTTATACGCGCTAATAACCGTTCGTATTATGGAGATGAGCTGTCTAATCTTGTTGTAAGGGCAGACGCTTCGGGGCGTATGATACGACTTAAAGATGTGGCTGTTGTAAGAGACCGTTTTGCCGAAACACCTAACGCTTCCTACTTTAATGGAAACCTCGCTGTAGATGTTGATATTACGAGTACGAATACAGAAGACTTAATCTCTTCTGCAGAGAAGGCTAAGGAGTATATAGAAGACTTTAACCAAAAATATAATAACGTACAGTTAAGTGTCGTGCGTGATTTATCTATAACTCTTGTACAGAGAACAGCCTTACTCACAGAAAATGCGATTATAGGAATGCTGCTTGTACTTTTCTTCTTGTCTATATTCTTAAATACACGATTAGCATTTTGGGTAGCTTTTGGATTGCCTGTTGCTTTTTTAGGAATGTTTGCTTTTGCGAGCTATTTTAATGTAACTATTAATGTATTGTCTCTATTTGGGATGATTATCGTTATAGGTATTTTAGTAGATGACGGGATTGTTATTGCCGAAAACATTTACCAACATTACGAAAAAGGAAAGTCTCCTATAGATGCTGCCATAGATGGCACGATGGAAGTTATTCCACCTATTATTTCGGCTATTTTAACAACCATACTTGCTTTTGGAATCTTCCTATATTTAGATGGACGTATTGGAGAATTTTTTGGAGAAGTCTCGGTTGTTGTAATTCTTACCTTAGTAGTCTCTCTTGTAGAAGCTTTAATTATCCTTCCTGCACACTTAGCGCATTCTAAAGCCTTACGGGCACAAGGAACAACACCTACGACTACGGTAGGCCGTTTGTTTGCAAAATTACGCTACGTAAACACTATTGGAGACCGTATTATGTCTTGGTTGCGCGATAAGTTGTACAGTCCTGTTTTTAGATTTGCACTTACTTATAAATTCTTTACATTTTCTTTATTTGTAGTCTTCCTAATTTTAACATCAGGAAGTATGGGCGGAGGTATTATAAGGGCCTCTTTTTTTCCGCAAATCGCTAGTGATCGTATACAAGTAACGCTCAATATGCCCAATGGCACGAATGCAGCTGTTACAGACAGTATTATCACACATATAGAGAATAAAGCAAATGAGATAAACAAAGAGTTTACAGAAAAGTACTTATCGGGTCGTGAAGAAGTGCTTTTTGAGAATGTTATAAAAGCACTAGGGCCGGGGTCTTCTACGGCTAAGCTCACGATAAATATGCTTCCGGGAGAAGAGCGTCCTAATGTCATTACTTCAGGATTAGTCACAAACCGCTTACGCGAAAAAGTGGGCCCTGTAATAGGTGTAGAGAGTCTAGTGTATGGAAGCGGAGGAAACTTTGGCGGAAGCCCAGTAGCAGTATCCCTATTAGGGAATAATATCACCGAATTAAAAGCTGTAAAATCTGAATTAAAACAAGTACTAGAAAGTAATCCTCTGCTTAAAGATGTAGTAGATAATGATCCGGCAGGTATTAAAGAAATACGTCTCACGCTTAAAGAGAATGCATATGCTTTAGGACTCAATATAAGTGATGTTATGGGACAAGTACGGTCAGGGTTTTTTGGGAGCCAAGCACAACGGTTTCAGCGAGGGCAAGACGAGATACGTGTGTGGGTACGTTACGATAGGGAGAATAGAAGCTCTATTTCAAACCTAGATGATATGCGTATTCTTACCGCAACAGGCACAAGAGTCCCTCTTAATGAGATTGCAAGCTATACCATAGAGCGAGGCGATGTGGCAATTAACCATCTAGATGGACAGCGAGAGATACAAGTACTAGCAGATATAAAAGACCCTATTAAGACAAGTGCGACAGATATTATGGCAGAAATTAGTACTGTAATAATGCCAGATATTTTATCTAAGTACCCTACAGTAACACCTTCTTATGAAGGTCAGAATCGAGAAGCAGGAAAGCTGTTAGGTTCATTAAAACCAGTAGGATTAACCGTTTTAGCACTTATTTTTATTACCATAGCATTTACGTTTAGAAGTTATAGTCAACCTCTTATATTACTACTATTAATTCCTTTTAGTTTACCCGCTGTTGCTTGGGGGCATTGGATACACGACTTTTCAGTAAACATATTGTCTTTATTAGGAATTGTTGCCCTTATAGGGATTATGGTAAATGATGGATTGGTCTTAATAGGGAAGTTTAATAGTAACTTGAGAGAAGGGATGGATTTTGATTCGGCTATTTACGAGGCGGGCCGTTCTCGTTTTAGAGCCATATTTTTAACATCATTAACAACCATTGCAGGTTTGTCACCCCTTATTTTTGAAGAAAGTAGGCAGGCTCAATTCTTGATTCCTATGGCAATTTCTATTGCTTACGGGATAGGTTTTGCAACAGTACTTACTCTTTTGTTATTACCTATTTTGTTATCATTTAGTAATTTTTGGAAACGTGAGTACAAGTGGCTTTTTACCAATAAAACCATTTCTAAGGAAGAAGTAGAGAGAGCTATAAAAGAGCAAAAAGAAGCTCAGAGCTTTATAAGTTCTCAAGAGAAACAGCCTATTCCTCCAAAATCATCGTACAATGAATAAAGTAACATGTGCCCTATGGATGATGGTGGTTTTTGCTTTCGCGAAAGCATTTATAGCCCCATTACACGCTCAGGAAGATACAGGATTATCACAGGTATTAGCTCCAGAGACTGCAGTTAAGCAAATGCTAGAAAGTAATTTTGGTATTATACTCGCTAATAATCAGTTAACGATTGCAGAGAATAACAAGAGCCTTCTTAATGCAGGATTCTTGCCAAGCCTTACGGGTAATGCAGGGGCAACGTATGATAATAATAATAACACAACAGATTTTGGAGGAACGTTAGATCAAGAAGGAGTTCCTCTTCCGGATGTAATTATTGAGGATGCAGAGTCAAGACGTTATAATGCGAGTCTTAACCTAGACTACACCCTTTTTGATGGGCTAGGGAGAAAATATAATTTTAAGCAATTAAAAGAGGAGTATAACCTTTCTCAACTAGAAGCGCGAGAGACTATTGAGAATACTACGATTCAGTTATTTAGTGTATACTATGAAGTGGCTAGATTGACGGAAAATCTTAATATTCTGTCAGAAGCATTAAAGATATCTAAAGATAGGACAGTGCGTGCGGAGTATCGTTTTGACTATGGGCAGGCGACTAAGCTAGAATGGCTTAATGCAAAGGTAGATGTTACTACAGATAGTATTAATGTACTCAATGCACAACAACAGTTACGTAATACAAAACGTGACTTAAACGTAGTTTTAAGTAAAGAGTTAGAAACACATTTTGAGGTAGATACTACAGTCACTTTTGTAAATGAGTTATCGATCGCTAGTTTTGTAGAACAGGCAAAAACCCAAAACGTACGATTACAACAGATAGAGCGCGAAATAGCGATTAGCGACTACGCAATTAAGGGCGCTAAATCATTGTTATTGCCTACGGTAGGATTAACAGGAAGTTATGGGTGGAATCGTAATGAAAGTCCAGCGTCTACTTTCTTTCCAGGAAGGAATGACGTGGGTACAAATTTAACCTTAGGAGCTAATTTACGTTGGAATATCTTTGACGGAGGACGCTCTCTCGTTGCTATAAAA
>CAZJRA010000100.1:0-6000 GCA_964548335.1 uncultured Flavobacteriaceae bacterium
TTATATAAAATTATGTTCAATATCCTTTTTGATAACATAATTCTTATTTTAAAACAGATATTGTAAACCTTGAAGAGGGGTTAGAACATACTGTAGCTAGAAATAATAGTTTTACTATCCTGATAGCAGTAAAAGGAGAAGGTGTTATAGAATGTGATGACGAAAAATATAACATTAAACAAGGAGATACGTACCTTATACCTGCACACTGCTCAGGCATAGTTGTGAGGTCTAGGATGCTTAAATTTTTAGAAGTTTATATGTAGACTTAATTAAATTAATTTATTTTTACAAGAAAGATTAGAAAAATGGCAAATATTAAAGATTTAAAGAAAGACATCAATTTTGTTTTAGGATATATTATTGATGCATTATATGTTTGGGAAGCAATTAATGCTAAGGAACCATCAAAGGATAGCGAAGCTATTATAGATGATGCTATTGTTACTTTTGATTCATTAATAACGAAAGTTAATGATAGAAAAGTAGAAAATAGAAGTAAACATCTTAGACAAGTACGAGTAGAGCTTGAAGAAAAAGCAACATCGCTTGTAGAGCGTATTAATAAGCTTTCATAAAAGTTAATTCAAAAAGTATTTAGCATTCTAGAGCTAAATATTTTTTGGTATGATTGTTGTAATTTTAAAGATATTATTACATTTACGTTACAAAATTTAATATGATGAAGCAGTTCCTTTTTTTATTTTCTTTTTGTATGGCTCTCACAATGAGTGCTCAAGATGCTAATTGGCTTACAGATTTTGAAGAAGCTAAAGGTTTAGCAAAAGCTACCGAAAAACCTATTTTAATGTTTTTTACAGGAAGTGATTGGTGTGGACCGTGTAAATTGCTTAAGAAAGATTTTTGGGAAAGTTCAGAATTTCTAGAGCAAGCTAATGATTTTATATTAGTAGAGGTAGATATCCCTTTTAGAGAAGATATTATTACTCCAGAACAACGTAAAAAAAACAACGAACTTAAAGATAAGTACAATAAAGAGGAGTCATTCCCTAAAGTATTAGCTTTAAATAGTTCGGGTAAAGTACGTGAGCGCATCTCTGCTTACAGTATGCTAAGAGATACAAGTATGTATTTTAAGTTTCTTGATAAAGCAAGAACTATACAATAGAACCTCTTCTTTACGAGACTATTTTATTTCTGTTCTTACACTTGCATATTGCTGCCCTTAGTAGGATATTTGCGACAAACTAAAGTAGTATGTCTCAAGTTGTTCTCATAACAGGTGCCTCATCGGGAATAGGTCAAGCGGTTGCACAGTATCTTCATAAGAGTGGATATATCGTATATGGTACGAGTAGAAGTCCTAAGAGAACTCCTTCTTCAGACTTTGAAATGTTACCCTTAGATGTTACAGATGTAGATACGGTAAAGCAAGCAGTCTCTCTGCTTATGCAAAAAGAGGGTAAAATAGATTATCTTATCAATAATGCGGGAATGGGTATAACAGGCCCTATCGAAGAAACCCCTACTTTAGAAATCCGTCGAGTTTTTGAAACCAATTTTTTTGGCGCTTTAGAAGTTATAAAAGCTGTTTTGCCCCATATGCGAAAGCAACGCTCTGGAATGGTTATAAATGTAACTTCTATTGCAGGTTATATGGGATTACCATACAGAGGTATTTATAGTGCAACAAAGGGGGCTTTAGGTATTACAACAGAGGCATACCGTATGGAACTCAAAGAGTTTAATGTGAAAATGACAACGGTAGCGCCAGGAGATTTTGCGACTAATATTGCTGCAGGGAGATATCATACGCCTATTCAAGAAGATTCTCCTTACAAAGAAAACTACGGTAATACTTTAGCATTAATGGATGCGCATGTAGATGAAGGGATGGATACAGAGATTATGGCAAAGGTGATTCATAAAATAATGAATACAACAAAACCTAAAGTGCATTATAGAGTAGGGTTTTTTATGCAAAAATTTAGCATTACTTTAAAGCGATTACTTCCAGATATCTGGTATGAGAAGCTACTTCTTAATCATTATAAGCTCTAGTCCAAGAAAACGAATAAATAATGAAATGAACAATATGTGCATAACTGATACTTTATTTTAAAAGTGTAAGCGTTTCTTTGCACATTTCTTTACTTACTTTTGTTGTATATCTAATTCATTTACACACAATTTTATGAAATTTTTTATCGATACAGCAAATTTAGATCAAATACAAGAAGCACAAGATTTAGGTGTGCTAGATGGTGTTACCACAAATCCGTCTTTAATGGCAAAGGAAGGGATTACGGGGCGTAATAACATTTTAAAACATTATGTAGATATCTGTAATATCGTAGATGGTGATGTGAGTGCAGAGGTGATTGCAACAGAGTATGATGCAATGATAAAAGAAGGGCAGGAGCTTGCAGATTTACATGAGCAAATTGTGGTAAAGCTTCCTATGATTAAAGATGGGATAAAAGCGTGTAAATATTTTAGTGATAGAGGGATTAGAACTAATGTTACTTTAGTATTTTCAGCAGGACAGGCACTTTTGGCAGCTAAGGCTGGAGCGACTTATGTATCTCCTTTTATAGGTCGTCTAGATGATATCTCTACAGATGGTTTAAACTTAATAGCAGAGATTCGTCATATTTATGACAACTATGCTTTTGATACACAAATTCTTGCAGCATCTGTAAGACACACAATGCACGTTATTGATTGTGCAAAAATTGGTGCAGATGTAATGACAGGACCTTTGTCTTCTATAGATGGTTTATTAAAACACCCTCTTACAGATATAGGTTTAGCAAAGTTCCTTTCAGATTATAAAAAAGGAAATTAGTAGTATACCTATAATAATATAAAAAAAGGAGCCTATAAGGCTCCTTTTTTTATTGATTTAAATACTCCAAGAGCTCATTCTCAAAAGTGGCTTTGTGAAGATTGGAGTGGCTATTTAATATAATACCCTCTTTATCTAGTACGATTGTTTTACTAATATCGTTAATCATAAGTTCTCTCCTCGCCTTAAGAGGGTTGTCAAAGCGATATTCATTATTAACATTAAAAGGATGTTTTTTCAGATGTCTTTTCCACATCTTATTTTCGCGATTTACATTTATGCCTATAAAATTAAATTCAGGATATTTAGAAGAAAGTTTTTCTACTTTAGCGTGAGAATTCTTCATATGCATTTGGTTATTGTACGACCAGAAATAGATAACGGTAGGCTTATACAGTCTACTAGATAATGTTACTTTACGCTCAGGATTTGGCTCTATAATAAGTAAGTCTGGTATTTTGTTTCCAGCTCTCATTTTTTTATGACCTTCATATAAGTGATCTAACTTATTTAAAATTTCAGGGTTTGTTATGTTTTTTCGAAGACTCTCGAAAACTTGTTTAACGCCATTTTGGTCATTACTATTAGCTATTAAAATACGGCCTGTTCGTAATAGTTTGTGGTCTTTTTGAAGCGTGTTTGTAATATGTTTATTTATTACTTTTATTTCATTAAAATTATGAGCAAACGAAACGGTATTATAGGGCTGGTTAGCTCCATAAATCATAAAAGCTTGATTGTCTATAAAGGCATTTAGATAACGTTCATAGGCATATAAACCATATATATTGGGATTGTTTAAGTTTATGCTTTCGCGAAAGCTATAAAAGTCCTTTGGGAGCTTGTTAATAAAGTCGAGTTTGTTTTTTCCATAATGAGAGAAAGGGTAACTTTCTTTACGCTGAAAGTTATCTAAATAAGCAACAGCATTTGCAATGTCTTTAAACTCTTCAGATACGTCGTATTTATTTAAAAACTTAGATAAGTGCTTGTTTCTAATACTTTGTAGCGAGTCTAATAATAATTGGAATGGAACGGGTCTTTTTTGGTAATTCTCTGTTAAACCTTCATTCTCTTTTTCCCATTTCAGGTACATGTCGGCTAGAAAATTACTTCTTTCTGCACCTCTTCCAGAAAAACTTAAAGATTCGTCAAATTCTATAGTGTTAACACGTAAAAGTATACTGTCTCCCTTTTCTACGTGTATTAATTGGCGTTCTCTATGCCTAAAATTAAAAAGGCCTAGGGTGTCCGTTTTAAAGGTATATGAAAAACGGTTATTCTCATCTAGATGTATAGTGTCGACTATTTTTCCTCTTTGAGAAAGAATTAGGTAATCATAGGCAGGATTAATAATCTCACCTCCTAGATATGTTTTTGCATTAGGCGTTTTGTCTTGCTTGCATCCTACAAGGAAGCTAGAAATTAATAATAATAAAAATATGCGAAGCATAATCAGGTATACGTTACTAAAATTTAAAATCATTTGTGACTATCCTCAAATGTAGGTTTTAGATAGTGATACTATTGTTAATTAGAAGTTAAAAACAGATTCCTCGGTTTAGACTTTACAATATCTTTAAGAATAGGTATTTTTGCACCCCTAAATATATTGATTATGCTATCTGTTTCTAACCTTTCTGTTCAATTTGGAAAACGTGTTTTATTTGATGAAGTAAATACCTCATTTACAAGCGGAAATTGTTACGGTATTATTGGTGCCAATGGTGCCGGAAAGTCTACCTTCTTAAAAATCCTATCAGGTAAGCAAGATGCTACTTCTGGCCATGTACATTTAGAGGCAGGAAAGCGTATGTCTGTACTAGAGCAAAACCATTATGCCTATGATGAGTATAATGTTTTAGAAACAGTAGTGATGGGTAACCAACCTCTTTATAAAGTAAAGAAAGAGATAGATGCATTATATGCAGATTATTCTGATGAGAATGCAGATAGAATAGGAGAGTTACAAGTAGAGTTTGAAGAGATGAATGGCTGGAATGCAGATAGTGATGCAGCGGCAATGTTATCTAACTTAGGGATTAAGGAAGATTTGCATTATACCTTAATGGCAGACCTTGATGGTAAGCAACGAGTAAGAGTACTTATAGCACAAGCACTGTTTGGAGCACCAGATGTGCTTATTATGGATGAGCCTACAAACGACTTGGATTATGAGACTATTAATTGGCTAGAAAACTTTTTAGCTAATTACGATAGTTGTGTCATAGTAGTTTCTCACGATAGGCACTTTTTAGATGCTGTATGTACCCATATTTCAGATATCGATCATAATAAAATCACACACTACAGTGGGAATTATACATTCTGGTATGAGTCTTCTCAATTAGCAGCAAGACAGCGTGCTCAACAAAACAAAAAGTCTGAAGAAAAGAAAAAAGAGCTACAAGAATTTATTGCTCGATTTAGTGCAAATGTAGCTAAGTCTAAACAAGCTACATCTCGTAAGAAGATGATAGATAAACTTAATATAGAAGAAATAAAACCTTCTAGTAGACGTTACCCAGGGATTATTTTTGATAGAGATAGAGAAGCAGGAGATCAGATATTTAATGCACAAGGTTTAGAGGCTTCTTTAGATGAGGAGTTATTATTTAAAGATATAGATATTAATCTTGCTAAAGGTGACAAAGTAGTATTGTTCTCTAGAGACAGTAGAGCGACCAGTGCTTTTTATCAAATTATTAATGATAAGCAACAATCTGATAAAGGAGAGTTTTCTTGGGGAGTTACAACAACACAATCTTATTTACCTTTAGATAACAGTGAATATTTTCAAGATGATAGTCTTAACCTTGTAGATTGGCTACGTCAGTACGCTCAAACAGAAGAAGAGAGAGAAGAGGTTTTCTTAAGAGGTTTTCTAGGGAAGATGATTTTTTCTGGAGAAGAAGCTCTTAAAAAATCGAATGTGTTATCTGGAGGAGAAAAAGTACGTTGTATGATAAGTAAGATGATGATGAAACGAGCTAACATCTTAATGTTAGATGAACCTACCAATCACTTAGACCTGGAGTCTATAACAGCTTTTAATAATGCTCTTAAAAACTTTAAGGGAACATTAATGCTTACTACACACGATCACGAGTTTGCTCAAACAGTAGGAAATAGAGTTATTGAATTAACTCCTAAAGGGGTGATTGATCGCTATATGTCTTATGATGAATATA
>CAZJRA010000101.1:0-5984 GCA_964548335.1 uncultured Flavobacteriaceae bacterium
TATATATGTTTCAAAACTGTAAGACTACGAATATAGACTCTACGTATAGTTAACAGACACTTAACATTACTAAAAACATTTTTTATGCGAAATACTTTTATTACAGTTATAAATAATAACTTATCAAATGCCGTTTCATTAATAGATGCTATAGATGATGATATTTATACAAATATAACCGTTGGGCCGTATTACAGTAGTATAGGATCTCATATTAGGCATCTCTTAGATTTTTTTGACTGTATTATAAATGGTTTAGAAACCAATAATATAGACCTTACTGCTCGTAAACGTGATGAGGTAATATCTAGTAATCCAGAAGCGGCTAAGAAGCATATTGTTGAGATACAGCAAAAACTCATCTCTTTTACAGATGTAAGTACAAATTATTTGTTGAACGTTACAGATAATCTAGGAGAAGGAAACGTAACTATTATGTATACTCTCGAGAGTATACTTGCTCACGCAAATTCTCACGCTACACATCATTATGCAATTATAAGTTATATGCTTAGTACTTTAAATGTAAATGTAGAGATTCCTGGATTTGGATATAACCCGTCTACACCTGTGCCTAATACAGAGAAAGCGTAATACTTTATTTATTTGATTTATAAGTTAAGTTGTAGCAAACACTTAATCATCAAAAAGAGCTCTCATTAGAGTTCTAATTCCTTTAAATCCAAAATAGATTGCTCCAAACAAAAGAATAATTCCTAACCCTAATACTGGGATAAAGAATGGATGGTCTTGGTTTTTAAAGGAGGAATTAATAATAATAGGAGCTGTTACAAGTAGTAATAGCGTTCCTCCCATCATTTTGATTCCTTTTAGTAATACGTCTTTATTTGTGCTCATAATTGTTAATTGCTTTTCGTACACTTCCATATTTAGTGAGTAGTGCTTCGGCTTGCTCATAGTTAATGCCTAAAGACTCAACAATCATACGCGTACCACGTGCCACAAGCTTATCGTTACTAAGTTGCATATCTACCATTTTATTACCTTTTACTTTTCCTAACTGTATCATAGTAGCAGTAGAAATCATATTAAGTACTAGTTTTTGAGCAGTTCCTGCTTTCATTCGCGAACTCCCTGTAACAAACTCTGGGCCTACTACCACTTCTATAGGGTATTGTGCAGTTTGACTCAATGGACTTCCTTCATTACAAGTAATGCAGCCCGTTTTAATCTGATGTTTATTACATACATCTAATGCGCTTATTACATAAGGTGTTGTGCCTGAGGCAGCAATGCCTATAACAATATCTTTTGAGTTAATATGATGCTCTTGCAAGTCTTTCCATCCTTGTTTAGTGTCGTCTTCAGCGAATTCTACAGCCTTACGTATTGCGATATCACCTCCAGCAATAAGACCAATAACAAGGTCGTGAGATACGCCAAAAGTAGGAGGACATTCACTCGCATCTACAACGCCTAATCTGCCACTAGTACCTGCTCCCATATAAAATAAGCGTCCTCCATTTTTAAGGCTATTTGTTACCTGAGAAGTAAGCGTTTCTATTTGCGGCAATGAACGAGCAACAGCAGTAGGGACAGATGTATCCTCTTTGTTGATATTGCTTAAAATCTCTGTTAGAGTCATCTTTTCTAGATGATTGTAAGTAGAATCTTGTTCGGTGGTTTTTGTAAAAGACACAATCGGTTGTTTTAAGGTGCAAAAATACGTAAAAGCTTAGTTAATAGATGTAAATGTTGATGCTTGACATGAAAGTATCATTTCACATAGATAAATTTATAAATTTATAGAGTATAATATTGGGAATGTAGTTCACTAATGTTAACTTTGTGACACGTGGTAAATGTAGAAACCGTATGAGTAACCTCACAGAAGTTGTTAGTTCTTTAGAAACAAGAATTGGTGCTTTGTTAACACGCTATAAAGCCTTACAAGAAAGGCTAGAGATGTTAGAAGGGGCGATAGTAAATCTTGATG
Organism: uncultured Flavobacteriaceae bacterium; assembly: GCA_964548335.1. Lineage (GTDB taxonomy): Bacteria > Bacteroidota > Bacteroidia > Flavobacteriales > Flavobacteriaceae > Dokdonia. The sequence goes on from CAZJRA010000101.1 coordinate 1,958, forward strand.
CAGAAAATAAAGCACTTAAACAAGATATAGTGCAAAAGCAGCAAGAATTTAATACTATTAAAACGGCAAATGCTTTACTAGGTAGTAACGATTATAAAAGGGAAACCAAGCTTAAAATAAATGCATTAATTAGAGAGATAGACGCTTGTGTAGTGGCACTTTCTGAATAATATTAAGGATATGTCAGAAACGCTTAAGATTAAGTTATCCATAGCAGACCGAGTATATCCTCTTAATATTCCTTTAGAACAAGAAGAAGGGTTGCGTAAGGCAGCAAAAGATATTAATGAAATGATAAAGCAATTTGAGCAAAGTTATGCCGTAAGAGATAAACAAGATGTATTGGCTATGTGCGCCTTGCAATTTGCTTCTAGGGCTTCCCAAAAAAATATAGAGGATACTTCAGGACAACAAGAAGCTATGATGCGTATAAAAGCATTAAGCGACTTGCTAGATGAACAACTCTAACGTTCTTAATATAACATACAACGCATATTACTACCTGCATTGGTCTTTTTTTGGTGAACTCAACAGATATTTTTTTGTAAAGAGTGAATCTGGATTGTAAAAGCGCGCCGTCTTTGTCACGGATTCTTGATCAGTCCTCTAGCTCTAATCCTTATTTTTAGGAGTTCATACAAAAACCCAACTAATGCAGGTTTTTTTTATATCTCTATCTGAGATATACTATAAACAGAAAAAGGCATATTGCCTTTTATTTAACCCCTTATAATCAGATTTTTTTTAATCAGATTATATAAAAAATGAATACATGGATAATACTATATTATTACTTATAGTAGGTGTTATTGCCCTTATAGTAGGCTTTTTAATAGCCAAAATGCTAGAGCGTAATAAATCATCTCAAATATTAAATGAAGCTACTAAAAATGCAGAAAACATTTTAAAAGAAGCAAAAGTAAAAGGCGATTCTATTAAGAAGGACAAGATGCTTCAGGCTAAAGAAAAATTTATCGAACTTAAATCTGAGCACGAAAAAGTGATTCTTGGAAGAGATAAAAAAATGGCCGAAACTGAAAAGCGCATTCGTGATAAAGAATCACAATTAAGTAATGAGCTTTCGCGAAATAAGAAGCTGAATCAATCTATGGAGAGTAAGTCTAAGGACTATGATAAGCGTATAGCCTTTTTAGACAAGAAACAAACAGAAGTTGAAAAGATGCACAGCGAGAAAGTGCAACAATTAGAAGTTATCTCAGGCCTTTCTGCAGAAGTTGCTAAAGAGCAATTAGTAGAGTCACTAAAAGAAAAGGCAAAGACAGATGCTATGGCGCATATTCAAACCGCTATGGAGGAGGCAAAAATGACAGCAGAGCAAGAAGCTAAAAAAGTTATTATAAGCACCATACAACGTATAGGAACTGAAGAAGCTGTAGAGAATTGTGTATCTGTATTTAACCTAGAAAGTGATGATGTAAAAGGAAGAATTATAGGTAGAGAAGGAAGAAACATACGAGCTATAGAGGCAGCAACGGGAGTAGAGATTATTGTAGATGATACTCCAGATGCAATTATTCTTTCTTGTTTTGACAGTGTACGTAGAGAGATTGCACGTTTATCATTACATAAATTAGTTACAGACGGACGTATTCACCCAGCGCGTATAGAAGAGGTAGTTCGTAAGACAACTAAACAAATCGAACAAGAAATTGTAGAGGTAGGAAAACGTACAGTAATAGATTTAGGTATACACGGGCTGCATCCTGCTCTTATAAAAGCGGTAGGTCGTATGAAGTACCGTTCTTCTTATGGACAAAACTTATTACAACACAGTAGGGAGGTAGCTAAGCTTTGTAGTGTTATGGCAGCAGAGTTAGGAATCAACCCAAAACTAGCAAAGAGAGCTGGATTATTACACGATATAGGTAAAGTGCCAGATACAGAAACAGAAACACCTCACGCAATTTTAGGAATGCAATGGGCAGAGAAACACGGAGAAAAACCAGAAGTGTGTAATGCCATAGGGGCTCACCACGATGAGATAGAAATGACAACTTTGTTATCTCCTATAGTTCAAGTTTGTGATGCCATAAGTGGTGCACGTCCAGGAGCAAGACGTCAAGTATTAGATTCTTATATACAACGTCTCAAAGATTTAGAAGATATCGCATTTGGATTTAACGGTGTTAAAAAAGCGTATGCTATCCAAGCAGGACGAGAATTAAGAGTTATTGTAGAAAGTGATAAGGTAAATGATGAAAAAGCAGCAGCATTGTCATTTCAAATTTCACAAAAAATACAAACTGATATGACTTATCCAGGTCAAGTAAAAGTCACTGTAATTAGAGAGACAAGAGCTGTAAATGTAGCTAAGTAAGACTTGTATTTTTCTTTTTAAAAAAGAATTACTTTCACGTAATTATAATTAAAGCCTCGTTTAAAAGCGAGGTTTTTTTGTTTCTTGAATTCAAGTAGAATACGATACGTTTGGTTTGTCTCAGGTAACGTACGTATTGAACTAGAATAAGGAGTAAATGGAAATGTAGGTGATGAAGATTTTAACCCTTTAAGTATTAATATTGAATTGTTCGTTTAATATAAAAATAACAATTAATCTTTATGTAAATAAAAACCCGCCTATAGGCGGGTTTTTTAATTGTATACATAGTACGCTTTTTCGAAAATAGATATACTATAAATGAATCACTTCATCATAAGCATCTGCCACAGCTTCCATTACAGCTTCACTCATTGTAGGGTGAGGATGAATCGTTTTAAGTACTTCGTGCCCTGTTGTTTCTAGCTTACGTCCTAGAACAGCCTCTGCAATCATATCTGTTACGCCAGCACCTATCATATGGCATCCTAACCATTCGCCATATTTTGCATCAAAAATAACTTTTACAAAACCATCTTTTGTACCTGCAGCACTTGCTTTACCAGAAGCAGAGAAAGGGAATTTCCCTACTTTAAGATCGTAACCAGCATCCTTAGCCTGTTTTTCTGTCATACCTACAGAAGCAATTTCAGGAGTTGCATAAGTACATCCAGGGATGTTTCCATAGTCTATAGCTTCTACGTGTTGTCCTGCTATTTTTTCTACACAAAGGATTCCTTCGGCACTTGCGACGTGAGCTAATGCAGGTCCAGGGGTTACATCTCCTATGGCATAGTATCCTGGAATGTTAGTTTGGTACCAGTCGTTTACAATAATCTTGTCTTTATCTACAACAATACCTACATCTTCTAGGCCTATGTTTTCTATATTGGTTTTAATACCTACCGCAGATAAAACTAGATCTGCTTCTAAGATTTCTTCTCCTTTTTTAGTTTTTACAATAGCCTTAATTCCGTTAGCTGTTTTTTCAACTTTCTCTACAGAGCTATTTGTCATTACTTTAATTCCTGACTTTTTTAAAGAGCGCTCAAATTGTTTAGATACATCTATATCTTCTACAGGAACTACGTTAGGCATATACTCTACAATAGTAACGTCTGTTCCCATCGCGTTGTAAAAACTAGCAAATTCAACTCCAATTGCTCCAGACCCTACAACTACCATAGATTTAGGTTGTTTCTCAAGTGTCATCGCTTGTCTATATCCTATTACTGTTTTTCCATCCTGTGGTAAGCTAGGTAGTTCACGAGATCGTGCTCCTGTAGCAATAATGATATTATCTGCACTATATTCTTTTCCGTCTACGTCTACTTTTTTGCCAGGCTTTACTTTACCATAACCTTCTATAACGTCTATTTTGTTTTTCTTCATTAGAAACTGAACCCCTTTGCTCATTCCTTCTGCTACACCACGACTACGTTTTACTACAGCTGTGAAGTCTTTGTCTGCACCTTCTACTTTAAGACCGTAATCTTCAGCATGCTTTAAATATTCAAATACTTGCGCACTTTTAAGAAGTGCTTTTGTAGGAATACACCCCCAGTTAAGACATACGCCACCTAGGCTTTCTTTTTCTATAACAGCTGTTTTAAGGCCTAGTTGTGACGCTCTAATAGCAGTAACATAACCTCCTGGGCCACTTCCTAAAACAATAACATCGTATTTGCT
>CAZJRA010000102.1:0-5889 GCA_964548335.1 uncultured Flavobacteriaceae bacterium
GAGTATCACTACACGTGAAGGAGCAACTCCTTATGTGTTTTTTGAAGGACCTCCATCTGCTAATGGACTTCCTGGAGTACACCATGTATTAGCGCGTGCTATCAAAGATATCTTTCCAAGGTATAAAACCATGAAAGGATTTCAAGTAAAACGTAAAGCAGGATGGGATACGCATGGACTTCCTGTAGAACTAGGTGTAGAGAAAGAATTGGGCATTACTAAAGAGGATATAGGTACAAAGATTACGGTAGAAGAGTATAACGAAGCCTGTAAAAAAGCAGTAATGCGCTATACCGATATCTGGAATGACCTTACAGAAAAAATGGGCTATTGGGTAGATATGCAAGACCCATACATCACCTACAAGTCTAAGTATATGGAGACGGTATGGTGGTTACTCAAAAATATTTACAACAAAGATTTACTTTATAAAGGCTACACAATACAGCCTTATTCTCCTAAAGCAGGGACAGGTTTAAGCTCTCACGAACTTAACCAACCAGGATGCTATAAAGATGTGACAGACACAACGGTTGTTGCACAGTTTAAGATAGCTAATGACGGAAGCAATCCATTAGCAAAAAAGCTAGCAGACGGACAAACCTACTTCTTAGCTTGGACGACTACTCCTTGGACCTTGCCTTCTAATACGGCACTAACGGTTGGAAAGAAAATAGACTATGTGCTTGTAGAAACCTTTAACCAGTACACTTTTGAGCCTGTAAAAGTCATTCTTGCAAAGGCACTTGTTTCTAAGCAATTTGACAAAAAGTTTTTTGAGGTGGGTGGTGATACCGCTTTCGCGAAAGCAGACTTAGCAAACTATAATGCAGGGGATAAGAAAATACCATATGCAATAACTCAAGAATTTAAAGGAACAGATCTTTTAGAATTGCGTTATGAGCAGTTGTTTGATTATGTACAACCTCATGACAATCCGCAAGATGCGTTTAGAGTAATTGCTGGAGATTTTGTAACTACAGAAGACGGTACGGGTATTGTGCATACGGCACCTACTTTTGGGGCAGATGATGCTCTTGTTGCAAAGCAAGCTTCGCCAGAAGTACCGCCATTACTCATTAAAGATGACAATGGAAACTTAGTTCCTCTGGTAGATCTTCAAGGTAAATTTCGCCCTGAGCTAAAAGAGTTTGGTAATAAATACATTAAGAACGAATATTATAACGAAGGAGAAGCTCCAGAGAAATCTATGGATGTAGAGCTTGCCATTCGTCTTAAAGAAGAAAACAAGGCTTTTAAAGTAGAAAAATATGTACACAGCTACCCACATTGCTGGCGTACAGACAAGCCTGTTTTATACTACCCGCTAGACTCGTGGTTTATTAAAGTAACCGACTTTAAAGACCGTATGCACGAGCTTAACTTGGGGATTAACTGGAAGCCTAAAGCCACTGGAGAAGGTCGTTTTGGTAACTGGCTAGCTAATGCAAATGATTGGAACTTATCTCGTAGTCGTTTTTGGGGAATTCCGCTTCCTATATGGCGTACAGAAGATGGTAAAGAAGAAATTATTATAGGCTCTATTGCAGAGCTTAAAACCGAAATCCAAAAAGCCATAGATAAAGGCCTTATGGATAGTGATCCTATTGCAGGATTTAAAGTAGGTGATATGAGTGAAGAGAATTACGAGCTCGTAGATCTTCATAAAAATGTAGTCGATAAAATCACTTTAGTTTCTAACAGTGGGCAACCTATGAAACGTGAGGCAGATCTTATAGATGTTTGGTTTGACTCTGGGTCTATGCCGTATGCACAATGGCACTACCCTTTTGAAAATAAAGAGCTGGTAGAGAACACTTGGCGCAAGGCAGATTTTATTGCAGAAGGAGTTGATCAGACACGTGGATGGTTTTATACCCTACACGCTATTGCGACAATGACTTTTGATGATGTGGCGTATAAAAATGTGGTTTCTAACGGACTTGTACTAGACAAGAACGGACAAAAAATGTCTAAGCGTTTAGGCAATGCTGTAGATCCTTTTGATACTTTATCTACTTACGGAGCAGATGCCACACGCTGGTATATGATAAGCAATGCAAACCCTTGGGACAATCTTAAGTTTGACTTAGAGGGAATAGAAGAGATAAAGCGCAAGTTCTTCGGGACATTGTACAACACTTATGGTTTCTTTGCGCTGTATGCTAATTTGGATAATTTCGCTTTCTCGGAAGCAGAAATACCTTTAGAAAAACGTCCAGAAATAGACCGTTGGATTTTATCAGAACTGCACTCTCTTATTGCCAAAGTAGATACTTTTTATGCAGAGTATGAGCCTACCAAGGCAACAAGAGCTATTGATAAATTTGTACAAGAAAATCTGTCTAACTGGTTTGTACGCCTCTCAAGAAGACGTTTCTGGAAAGGCAGTTATGGCGAAGACAAAATAAGTGCGTACCAAACGCTATATACTTGTTTACTTACTGTGGCAAAACTAGGAGCTCCCGTAGCCCCTTTCTTTATGGAGCGTTTATATGGAGATTTAAATGCGGTTTCTGGGCAAGAAAAATTTGAGAGTGTTCACCTATCGCAGTTTCCAGAAAGCAACCCAGCTTATATAAATAAAGCTTTAGAGCAAAAGATGCAAAAAGCACAAACAGTGAGTTCGCTAGTGCTTTCGCTTCGAGCGAAAGAGAAAATTAAAGTACGCCAACCCTTACAGCGTATTATGATTCCTGTTCTTAATGAAGCCGAAAAAGAGGAGATTATCGCGGTTTCAGATTTAATTAAATCTGAGGTTAATGTTAAAGAGATTGAGCTTATAAGTGATGACTCGGGTATTTTGGTGAAGCAAATCAAACCTAACTTTAAAGTTCTTGGCCCACGCTTTGGGAAAGATATGAGGTTGATTTCCAATGCAATACAAAATTTTGGTCCTGATGAAATTGCAAAAATTGAGAAGGATAGCGAAATAAATGTGGAAATTAACGGAAAAATGACTACTTTACTACTGTCTGACGTAGTGATTAGCTCTCAAGATATAGATGGGTGGCTAGTAGCAAATCAAGCAGGCGTTACCGTTGCTTTAGATGTGACCATCTCAGAAGAGTTAAAGAAAGAAGGTGTGGCACGAGAATTGGTAAACCGTATACAGAACCTACGTAAAGACTCTGGCTTTGAAGTAACAGATCGTATTAAAATTGTATTGCAAGAAGAAACATTAATTAATCAAACGATACAAGACAATACAAGTTATATCAAGGCAGAAACATTAGCAGATACGCTAGAAGTAGTACAAGAAGTAAAAGATGGCTTAGAAATAAGTTTTGACAACATAAAAACATTTTTATCAATCTCTAAAATCTAAATGGTATGGCAACCGAAAAATTAAAATACAGTGACGCAGAACTAGGAGAGTTTAGAATTCTTATCCAAGCTAAAATAGATAAGGCACAACACGATCTAGAGTTGATTAAAAGTGCTTACCTTAATGATGGTAATAATGGTACAGACGATACTTCGCCTACCTTTAAATCTTTTGAAGAAGGAAGTTCGACAATGAGTAAAGAGGCAAATAGTGCTCTTGCTACACGACAAGAAAAGTTTATACGTGATCTTAATAATGCAATGACTCGTATTAACAATAAAACCTATGGTATATGTAGGGTAACAGGAAAGCTTATTAATCCAGAGCGATTAAAACTAGTACCACACGCAACATTAAGCATAGAGGCAAAAAATATGCAAAGCTAGACAAGTTAAAAAGCGTCTTTGTAAGACGCTTTTTTTATAGAAATGAAAAAACTTCTTCTTCTTATATTAATCCCTAATTGTCTCTTTGCCCAAAAAAGAAGCGAACAAACGTTTGACAGACAGGATATTAAAACGCTCTTAATTAATAGCAATGCTATTTTTAAAATTTCCATCACTGCACAGCCCGTTCAAGAGATTAGTATACAAACCATTACAGATGGAGAAACCTATGAGAGTTCGCTGCTACATACAAAAATTATAGACCAACGTCTAGAAATCACTACAGGACGCACTCCAGATTTTACGCCTTTTAATGATAAACTCTCTGCACATAAAGTGCTATCTATAGAGTTGGATATTACAATACCTCAAGACTTTAATATAGATATATATTCTACCCTTGCAGAGGTTAGCTTAAAGGGGAGGTATAAAGAATTACAAATTAACCTAGGAAGAGGAGGGTTGATAGGGAGAGATATACGCTTTCGCGAAAGCGTAATTAACACCATTTCTGGCAATGTAGCACTAACCACTAAAAGAGCAGATGTAACTGCAAGTTCTAGAAATGGTGAAGTGATTATAAACTCTAATTTAAACGAAGGCCCTATATGTTCTGTAGAAAGTATTTATGGAGATATTGAGGTGCTACAAGTAAAGTAAAAAGTTTATTTTTGCGACACTCAATAGCGTATATGTCTGTTAAAAAAGCCTTTTTTATTGTATTCTTAATTTTGCTGATAGATCAGTGCGTAAAACTGTACATAAAAACACATTTTTACCTTGGCGAATCGATACGTGTTTTTGGCCTAGAGTGGTTCCAGATATACTTTGTAGAAAATGAAGGGGCTGCCTGGGGGGCACGACTACCCGGAGAATATGGCAAACTTATTTTGTCAGTTTTTAGACTTATTATTGCACCCCTTATAGGGTATTGGTTATACAAGTCTGTAAAAGAAAATGCGCCTAAACTTCTTACAATTTCTATTGCTCTTATCCTTGCTGGAGCGGTTGGTAATATTATAGACTCATTGTTTTACGGAGTTCTTTTTGACGAAAGCAGTAGTATTACTCGCAACATCGCAAGTTTCCTTCCTGATAATGGGGGCTATGCAAAACCACTATACGGCAATGTAGTAGACATGCTTTACTTCCCGTTTATTAAAAACGCAACTTTTCCTGAGTGGCTCCCTTTTATAGGAGGAGGTACTTTTACCTTTTTTAATGCTATTTTTAATATAGCAGATATGGCTATAAGTACAGGGGTAGGTATCTTACTCGTATTTAATAAAAAAGTCTTTCCTAAAATAGAGGAGCAAACTGCATAGTGAATTTAAAGTAGAATTCATTTTCCCCCTTCTTTTTACACTAAAAATTGAACGCCTCAAATAGTAATGCATTACAATTTATAATTATAAATCCCGGACATTAAGAGATTATAACTCTTCTAAGGAAAGGTAATATTGCTAAATAGCAATATAAAAATGACAACATGATTTTACAGAGATGTGAAGGTTTTTTATGCATTGTATTAGCTGTATGTATATACCTTCTTAGGGGAGATACAGTAATCTAATGCTATATCTGTACTTGCTGCTGGTATAAGTTCACTTTCTTCTTCAAAATAAGACACCCCAACTTTAATGACTTCCTTAGGGCATTTTGCAAGAAAACGGTCGTAAAAGCCTTTACCATAACCTACTCTATTGCCTTTATGATCGTACGCCAATAAAGGAATAAAAACAACTTGAATCTCTTCTTGTGGTATTTTTATACCTCCCTCTGGCTCTGGTATTCCCCATTCATTTACAACTATCTTTGTGCTATCTGTAAGTAAATAATTGTGCATTTCCATACTGCTAAAATCACTTTTAGAGATAGCAATATGTTTATCCATCCCCTGTAAAATACTCAGTAAGTACTCTGTATTTACTTCAAGTTGTTTTTCTATAGGCAAAAAGATATGGTAATAGCTAAAGCTCCATATATCTATATCTAGGGCTTGATTTGCTATATCAAGGCTATACTGATCTCTTTGTTCTGGAGTCAGTTTTTTCCTTAATTCTTTATTCTTCTTCCTCAGCGCTTGCTTTTTCACTTATTCCGGTGTCTTTAGAAATATTAAAAATCGCATCTCCTTGATAGACAAGCGATGCTTCGTTTACATTAATAATATAT
>CAZJRA010000103.1:0-5375 GCA_964548335.1 uncultured Flavobacteriaceae bacterium
GTACCTTACTCTTAAACAATAACTTAATAGCCTTCCTCCTTTGCAAGAATAGCTTTCTCTACTCCACTTTCCCCTCCTCCTAATATGACGTTGCGTTTGGTCATTTTTGGTGTTTTGCTTTCTCGAAAGCGTTATCTTATTTATAAAGTTACAACCGCGATAATGGCAAGTAAAATACCTACAATCCAAAAGCGTGTTACAATCTTACTCTCGTGTATTCCTTTCTTTTGATAATGGTGATGTAAAGGACTCATCAAAAAGATGCGTCTTCCTTCTCCAAATTTTTTCTTAGTGTATTTAAAATATCCCACTTGTAGTACTACAGATAGGTTTTCCATTAAGAAAATCCCTCCTAAAATGGGAATAAGCCATTCTTTTCTTGTTGCAATAGCTAATACTGCGATAATACCTCCTATGGTAAGACTTCCTGTATCTCCCATAAACACTTGTGCTGGATATGCGTTGTACCATAAAAACCCAATAAGAGCTCCTACAAAAGCCGTTATAAAAACAACCATCTCACCACTACGAGGTATATACATTACATTGAGGTAATCACTAAAAATGATATTACCTGATACAAAAGCAAATATCCCAAGTGTGAGCACCGCAATTGCAGAAGTTCCTGCTGCTAGACCATCTATCCCATCTGTTAGGTTAGCACCATTAGAAACAGCGGTGATGATAAAAATCACGATAGGAATAAAAATAATCCACGCATATTTTGCCCAATCAGGATTAATCCAAGTAACCAATTTTGCATAATCAAACTCATTGTTTTTAATAAAAGGAATGGTTGTTTTTAAGCTTTTTTCTTCCTCAGTAAATTTTGTATTAGATTGATTTCCTGCAACTTCAACCTGAACAGATGTTGGTACATCTACACGCTCTTGCTTTATGGTAATATCTGAATGAAAAAACATTGTAGCACCTACAATCACTCCTAGCCCTACTTGTCCAATGACCTTATACCTCCCAGCAAGACCATCTTTATTTTTTTCCATTTTCTTTTTATAATCATCTAAAAAACCAATCACTCCCATCCAAAGTGTCGTTACAATTAATAAGATGATGTATATATTATCTAGCTTTGAAAACAAAAGCACAGGCACTAAGGTTGCTAGAATAATAATAAGTCCTCCCATAGTAGGAGTTCCTGCTTTTTCTGACTGACCTGCAAGACCTAAATCTCTAATAGTCTCCCCCATTTGCTTGCGTTGCAAAAAGCTAATAATGCGTTTTCCGTAAATTGTAGAAATCGCTAGAGACAATAAAATTGCCATCGCTGCTCTAAACGTACTAAACTGAAATAAACCCGCTCCAGGAAGGTTGTATGCTTCATCCAAGTATTTAAATAAATAGTACAGCATTACTTATTGAGGTTTTTAAGGGTTTCTTCTATAATTGTATAATCATTAAAGTCTAGGCGTTCACCTTTTATTTCTTGATAGGTTTCGTGCCCCTTTCCTGCTATTAAAATGATATCGCCAGAAGTTGCCAATTGGCAAGCGGTCTTTATAGCCTGTTTTCTATCTGTTATAGAAAGTGTTTTTTTATAGTTTTGAGGTTCTACCCCTTGCTCTATGTCACTAATAATAGCCTCTGGATTTTCTGACCTAGGGTTGTCACTTGTAAACACCACTTTTGTACTTAAAGCAGATGCGATGTGTCCCATCTTAGGCCTCTTAGAAGTATCTCTATCTCCTCCTGCTCCTACGACTGTTATAAGCTCTTCGTTTTTTGTGCGTATATCATTTATGGTTTCAAGCACATTTTTGAGAGCATCTGGCGTATGTGCATAATCTACAATTGCAGTAACACCTCCTTGAGTAATAAAATATTGAAAACGCCCACTTACACTTTCTAGCTCACTTACGAGTTGTAAAGTCTCCATTTGCTCTAATCCAAGTAATTCTGCTGTAGCATAAATAGCTAATACATTATAGGCATTAAAACTACCTATAAGCTTTACCCATACTTCTTGGTTATTTACTTTAAGTAGCAGTCCAGAAAGTCTATTCTCTAAAATGTGAGCTTTATAATCTGCATGAGATTTTAGCGCATAGCTTACTTTTTTTGCCGCTGTGTTTTGCAACATTATAGACCCATTCTTATCATCTACATTTGTAAGCGCAAATGCTGTTTTAGACAAACCGTCAAAAAAGCGTTTCTTAACATCGCGATATTCAGCAAAAGTGTCGTGATAATCTAAATGGTCATGTGATAGATTGGTAAAAATTCCACCTTCAAAAACAAGTCCTTCTACACGATTTTGATGTATTCCGTGCGAACTCACTTCCATAAAGCAAAACTCTACTCCCTCTTCATTCATCTCTGCCAAATACTTATTTATAGCAAGTGAATCTGGCGTTGTATGAGTTGCTTTATACTCTTTATCTGCTACCATTACTTTTACGGTAGATAGAAGACCTACTTTATATCCTGCTTTACTAAAAAGCTGATATAAAAGAGACGCTATTGTTGTTTTACCATTAGTCCCCGTAATACCTACTAATCGTAAATTTTGAGATGGATTTCCGTAATAATTAGATGCCATAATTGCCAAAGCAAAAGAGGCATCCTCTACTTCTACATAAGTAACACCATTAACCAGGTTATCTGGCAGCTCTTCGCAGATAATGGCAATAGCTCCTTGCGCTACCGCTTTAGCGATATACTCATGGCCATCACTAATTGTCCCTCGTATTGCAACAAAAACGTCATTAAGCGCCACTTGCCTAGAATCAAAATGAAGATTCGTAATTGCCACAGCAGTATTACCCAATACATTTTCTAAGGGCACCTTATACAATATGTCTTTAAGGACTATCATGAGAGTTTAAGTACTATTGTTTTATTCTTTATTATCTTTTCTCCAGATTTAATGGATTGAGTGGTGACTTTTCCGCTTCCGCGAAAGCGAACTTTTAACCCTAAATTTTCTAATAATGCCACAGCATCCATACCGCTCATCCCTCTTACATTAGGAACCACAGTAGCTGTGTTATTAACTCTTGAGTAATACGATTCATAATCGGTTACTATACGCTTATCATTATCTTTAGGCAAAGCAACCTCTTCTACCACAGGCGTTGCCGAATATATTTTCTGAGCAATTTGTTTAAACACAGGAGCTGCTACGATATTACCGTAATATCCTATCTCTTTCTTTGGCTTATGCACTACTACGATGCAAGAATATTGTGGCTTATCTGCAGGGAAATAACCAGCAAAAGAAGATATATAGCGATTAGCCTCTTTCCAATATTCTGTCTGACAGGTTCCCGTTTTTCCTGCCATTGAAAAATCTGAACTATAAATATTTCTCGCAGTACCACGCTTTACTGTATTCTCCATCATCTTCTTCACTGCATCTATTGTATTTTGAGACGCAATACGAGGGTTAATAATTTCGGTATCAAAACTCTCTACAGTAACATCCCACTCCTTTATTTTTTTAATAAACTTAGGCTTCACCATTTCCCCATTGTTTGCAATAGCGTTGTAAAATGTAAGTGTTTGTAAAGGCGTTAACTGAACCCCATATCCAAATGCCATCCAAGGAAGCGTGGTACCATACCAGTTATCATCACCAGGGTACGGAAATTTTGGTGTACCTTCTCCTTTAATTTCTAACCCTAACTTGTCATTAAGCCCCATATTAAAGAGTCGTTTTACAAATCGTGTAGGGTTACTTTTATAGTTTTCGTGAATCATTTTGGCGAAAGCCGTATTACTACTTAGCTCAAATGCTCTTGCAGCACTTATTTTACCGTAGCCCCCTTTTCTAGAGTCTATTGCTGTTCGGTCATAAAATTTAACGCGCCCGTTTTCAGTATCAAAAACAGTGCTACTGTCTATCACCTTGTCCTCCAAGGCAGCCACCATAGACATTAGTTTGAAGGTAGACCCTGGTTCATGAGATTCATACACTGCGTGATTACGGTCTTCATAATACTTCCCGCTAGACGTTCTTCCCAAATTAGAAATTGCCTTAATCTCACCCGTCTTGGTTTCCATCACAACCACACAACCGTGGTCTGCTTCAAATTTTTCTAAACTTGTTAATAAGGCATTATGCGCAATGTCTTGGATATTTACATCTATGGTAGACACCACATCGTAGCCATCTCTAGGATCGACAATATTACCAGCACCTATAGGCTTCCATTCTCCTTTGGCTATTTTTTGTTTAAGGCGCTTTCCTTCTTTCCCTCTTAAGTAATGCCCATAAGCACCTTCTAACCCTACCTTTGTATAGTATCCATTCTGGTCTTTACGCTCATACCCTATCGTACGTTCTGCAATTTTATCTAGTGGATACTCACGCTCTGTGTGGCTCTCTATAATTACTCCGCCTTTATACTGCCCTTTATTAAACAAAGGCAATGACTTTATTTTTATATACTCTTTATAGCCTAGGTTGCGAGTAATAAAAAGATATCTGTTTCTTGTAGCTCGTGCTTTACGCAATCGCTGTTCATAATAAGCAGGTGTATTACCTAAAAGACTTGAGAGCCCCTTACTTAATGCTACAATGTTTTCATTAAAGTTTTTGTCTGAAGGAGAAATAGCATCCCATCGCACGTCATACTTAATTACCGAAGTTGCCAGCAAACTACCATCTCCCGCATAAAGATTACCACGGGTAGCCTCCATAGTCACTACCTTCTCTGTGCTTGTTGCTGCTAGCTGCCTGTACTTATCCCCTTTAACAAACTGAATATCCACAAGCTTAACCACAACTAGAATAGCAAAGATTAACATACATCCTGCTACAAAATACAATCGGTTTAATATGTTTTTCTCTGTGGTTGCCATCTAAGCGCTACTCTTGTTCTTTACTTTTTACTCTAATTTTTTTAGGCGGCGCATCTGAAGAAACAATTCCTCTAGAAGCAACTCTTGCCTCTACCGCACTAAACATTTTTAATTTGCGCAGTTCTAATCGAGCCGCTACATATTTACTTCTCAATTTCTGAACATCTGTTCTCAGCTCCGAAATCTCATGTACTTTCTTATCTGTACTATGCGATCTTGCTATCATAATGAGCGCCAATACCGAAAGGAAAATGATCATACGCCAATTTTTAAAAGACTCTTCATCTATTAAAAATTTTCCTTTGAGTATGTCATCAACTCTTTTATTCATTATATCTTTTCTGCTATGCGTAGCTTAGCACTTCGTGCTCTACTATTCAATCGTATTTCTTCTTGGCTTGGCACAATAAGCTTTCCTACTTTTTTAAATGGCACTTCTACATTACCATACATATCTTTTTCTGGCTCACCTTCAAACAAACCGTTTCTTATATACCTTTTCACCAATCTATCTTCTAGCGAGTGATAGGATATTAAACTTATTCTACCTCCAG
>CAZJRA010000103.1:5385-5822 GCA_964548335.1 uncultured Flavobacteriaceae bacterium
GTTCTGTTTGCAAAAGGAATTCTTTTATCACCTCTATCTCCTGATTTACCTCAATACGTATTGCTTGATATATCTGAGCTAAAATTTTATGCTCTTTATGCTTAGGCAATAAAGAACTCAACGCCTGTTTTAATTGAACACTTGTTTTTATAGGCTCGTCTCTTCTTGCTGCCACAACAAATCTTGCAATCTTAGGTGCATTTCTTAATTCTCCATACTGAAAAAAGACATCACGCAAATGCTCTTCATCATACTCGTTAACTACATGATATGCAGATAAATCATCATTTTGATTCATCCGCATATCTAAGTCTGCTTCAAAACGAGTAGAAAACCCTCTCTCTGCCACATCAAACTGATGTGATGAAACTCCAAAATCTCCTAGAATACCATCCACCTTTTTAATTCTATGAAATCTCAAAAAGCGCTTTATATAC
>CAZJRA010000104.1:0-5817 GCA_964548335.1 uncultured Flavobacteriaceae bacterium
TATTGTATCTATGCGAAGTGCTGTGGCTTCTAAGCGTTTTCAAGAAGCAGAAATGGAGTTACCTCTTACCTTAGGAAAAACTATTTCTAACGAAGCCTTTGTAGTAGACCTTGCAAAAATGCCTCACTTACTTATGGCAGGGGCTACAGGACAAGGTAAATCGGTAGGACTCAATGCCATTCTTACCTCCTTACTGTATAAAAAACACCCTGCTGAGGTTAAGTTTGTTCTTGTAGACCCTAAAAAAGTAGAACTCACACTCTTTAATAAGATAGAACGTCATTACCTCGCAAAATTACCAGATACAGAGGATGCTATCATTACAGATAACTCTAAGGTAATTAATACACTCAATTCGTTATGTATTGAGATGGATGCTAGGTATGACTTACTTAAAGAGGCTTTATGCCGAAATATAAAGGAGTATAATTCGAAGTTTAAAGCGCGCAAATTAAATCCAAACAATGGACATCGTTTCTTACCGTATATCGTACTTGTAGTAGATGAATTTGCAGATTTAATAATGACTTCGGGTAAAGAGGTTGAGACTCCTATTGCAAGGCTAGCACAACTAGCACGTGCCATAGGTATACACCTTATTATTGCCACACAACGTCCTTCTGTAAATGTAATTACAGGTATTATAAAAGCAAACTTCCCAGCGCGTATTGCTTTTAGAGTAACAAGTAAAATAGATAGTAGAACCATTTTAGACACCTCCGGTGCAGACCAATTAATAGGTCGTGGAGATATGCTATATACTCAAGGTAATGAAGTTATAAGGGTACAATGTGCCTTTGTAGATACTCCAGAAGTAGAGCGTATTGTAGACTACATAGGCGGTCAGAAAGCATATCCAGATGCACACCTATTACCAGAATACGTAGGAGAAGAAAGTGGCACAAATCTTGATATTGATAAAAGCGATAGGGATGCGCTTTTTAGAGATGCTGCAGAAGTGTTGGTAATTGCACAACAAGGAAGCGCTTCTTTACTACAACGTAAACTTAAATTAGGTTACAACAGAGCAGGTAGAATAATAGACCAATTAGAAGCTGCAGGCGTTGTTGGCCCTTTTGAAGGAAGTAAAGCAAGACAAGTGCTTGTACTAGATATAGTAGCACTAGATGAACTTTTAAACAATGAATAAAATGAGTACAGGAAGAGTAAAAACAGGTATTTTTTGTATAATGATGATGTGTTTTGCTTTCGCGAAAGCGCAAACAGTACAAAGACTACTCAATGAGGTTAATGCAAAAGTTAATTCGTATGAAAATATAGGGATTGATTTTAAATATGCATTAGATAACGATGCCGAAGGTGTGAATCACGTAACAAAAGGCAGTGTTGTAATGGAAGGAGATAAATATGCGTTACAGCTTATGGGTACTACGCAGCTTTTTGACGGAACAAATATATACACCATTGTTCCAGAAGACGAAGAGGTGACTATAAGCCCGGTAAGTGAGCAAGACGAAAGTACCATCACTCCTTCTAGAATGCTTAACTTTTTTAATGAAGGGTATACTCACAAAATGGATATTTCTCAAAACATAAATGGCCGTACAATACAGTACGTAAAGTTAACACCTATAAACAGTAATAGCGAGACAAAGCATTCTTTATTAGGTATAGATAAAGAGACAAAACATATCTATAAATTAATAATTACTCAAAAAAATGGTACTTCTATTACCATTAAAGTAAACTCTTTTAAAACCAATCAACCACTTGCTAAAAACACATTTACTTTTGACCAAAGTAAATATGCAGACTATTACATAAACAGATTATAACAAAGTCTTAAGGGAGTTTATAACTCATTTATGATGCGATTCAAATATATTTGCACGTAGAGCTATCGCACTTATGAAGATTTTAGATCGTTATATCTTACTTTCTTACGTAAAAACATTTTTGAGCATCTTTATCATATTGATGTTCATTTTTGTTTTACAAAGTGTTTGGCTTTATATCCAAGAATTAGCGGGGCGCGCCCTTGATTTTAGCGTTATTATCAAGTTTTTAATACTCGCAACCCCTAGCCTAGTCTCACTTGTTCTTCCTTTATCTGTACTTCTTACAAGTATTATGACTTTTGGAAATTTTGCAGAGAACTATGAGTTTGCTGCAATGAAGTCTACAGGGATTTCCTTACAGAGATCTATGAAAAGTCTCATTGTATTTATTACTTTTTTAAGCATTGTCGCCTTCCTATTTGGAAATTATGTGATTCCAGCTTCTCAATACGAGTTTAGAAATTTAAGAAGAAATATAAGTAAGCTCAAACCTGCAATGATTATACGCTCAGGACAATTTAATCCTGTAGGTGATGATATTAATATACGTGTTTCTAAAAAGCACGGAGACCGTGACCAATACCTTGAAGAGGTTATTATCCATCAAAAAGAAAAAGGACGTATTGGAAACTATACGGTTATTAATGCAAGAAAAGGAGAACTTATTAGCTCATTAGACTCTCCTACCCTTTCCCTAAAGCTTATAGACGGTAATTATTATAACGAAGTTTTTCAAAAAGACTTTAAAAAACGAAAAAAAGAACCCTTTGTAAGAAGCGAATTTGAAACCTACACACTTAATATAGATTTAAGCGATTTA
Organism: uncultured Flavobacteriaceae bacterium; assembly: GCA_964548335.1. Taxonomy (GTDB): domain Bacteria; phylum Bacteroidota; class Bacteroidia; order Flavobacteriales; family Flavobacteriaceae; genus Dokdonia. The sequence continues at coordinate 2,620 of CAZJRA010000104.1, forward strand.
GACAATGTAGACCTAGACAGTAAAAAAATAGATAATAGTTACACGATGCTTACTATTAAGGAGTTAGACTCAAGTCTTGTAGGTTTACGTGAAAGATTTAGAAAAGACCGCATAAAATACAGTGCTACCCAATATGATAAGATGGGGTTTACACCATTTAAATCACATGCTAAGGCTAAAAAAGAAGATTCTATCTCCCCTATTTTTATCGAAAACTTTGACTTAAGAAATCAAGTTAAGATTTTTGCAACTGCAAAAACAAATCTTACAAATAAACTATCTGATTTAAAAAACAGACGAAAAAAACTTTTATTAGACACAAAGAGGCTTAGTAAATTTGAGATGGCAATACACGACAAGTACGTGTTAGGGTTTAGTTGTTTTATTTTATTTTTTGTAGGCGCTCCTTTGGGTGCCATTATTTGGAAAGTAGGTTTAGGTCTTCCCATTGTAATAGGTGTGGTATCCTTTTTAGCATTTCACTTTATAGGCATCTTTGCTAAAAACAGTGCCGAAGACGGCTCTATCAATCCTGCTTTAGCTTCTTGGTTTAGTACCATCATTATATTACCTATAGGTATCTTTCTTACTTACAGAGCGACTACAGACCAAGGCTTACTTAACCTTGGAAGTATTATAGCTCCTATTAAACAATTCTTTTCTAAAAAGAAGGTTACAGAAGATTCTAAACCATTAGAGTTTCCTTATACACTCACGCAAGAAGAAGAAAAAATGCTTAGTGAGCGTAGTGTTAATCAACTCAAGGATATTGTAAAAAACTACAAACAATACGACTACTCAGAGAATATTAGAAATGCTGCAATTGTTAAACTTAGTACACTAGGTATTACTGTCGAAAACCTAAAAGTACAAGGGTATTACTTAGATAAACAGAAGTAGTTCTACTATTCAATTTTTAGTATAATCAATCATACATTGATTATCTTTACATCCTAAACTTTGAGCTAAGCAAATGACTGCAAAACGCACCTCACACCTAGACACTATACAAGAAGCCATAGAAGACATTAAAAATGGCAAGGTCATTATCGTTGTAGATGATGAAGACCGTGAGAATGAAGGAGATTTTGTTGCTGCTGCAGAAGTTGTAACACCTGAGATGATTAACTTTATGGCTACTCATGGGCGTGGTCTTATATGCACCCCTATTACAGAAGAACGTTGTGAAGAGCTCAACTTAGGTATGATGGTACATAGCAATACCGATCCTATGCAAACTGCTTTTACCGTTTCTATAGACCTAAAAGGGCAAGGAGTAACCACAGGTATTTCTGCTAGTGATAGAGCAAAAACAGTAAAAGCACTTACCCATAAAGACATTAAACCACACGATTTAAGTAGACCAGGACATATTTTTCCGCTTAAAGCGAAAGAAGGAGGCGTTCTTAGACGTGTAGGCCATACAGAAGCAGCAATCGACTTTGCTCGCCTTGCAGGATTTCAGCCAGCGGGAGTAATTGTAGAGATTATGAACGAAGATGGAACGATGGCTAGGTTACCACAACTTATGGAGGTGGCTAAGAAATTTGATTTAAAAATTGTTTCTATAGAAGACCTCGTAGCGTATCGTATGAACCACGATAGCCTTATAGAAAAGAAAGAAGACTTTACTATCAATACACGTTTTGGTGAGTATAGATTAAGAGCTTATAAGCAAACCACAAACGACCAAGTGCATATTGCACTTACCAAGGGTTCGTGGACAAAAGATGAGCCAGTACTTGTACGTGTAAACTCTACACAGATAAACAATGATATTTTAGGCACCCTTACTAATAATGCAGACAAGCAATTGGATGATATGTTTCAGGTAATAGATGAAGCAGGAAAAGGGGCTATTGTATTTATAAATCAGGACGACAGCTCATTTAATCTATTAAACCGTTTGACTGAGCTAAAAGAACGTCAGAAAAATGGCATTATGCAAGCGCCAGATATTGTGATGGATAACAAAGATTTTGGAATTGGAGCGCAAATCTTACACGACTTAAATATTTCAAAAATAAAACTACTTTCTAATAGTGATGGAGGCACAAAGCGTGTAGGCATCATAGGCTACGGGCTAGAAATAGTAGACCGAGTAAATTATTAGGAAATATAAATTTGATACAAAAAAAAAGCACACTGTAATAGTGTGCTTTTTTGTTTTATAAATAGATAAGAATTGCTTCTTTTTAGTGCATAAAAAAAGGCAAGCTACCTACATCACACTGCTACGACCGTCTACCCTTGCTGCGTTCCCACCCTGGGGGATTCAACAGGAGCTAGTTGTGTAGGACTTGCCGATGCAAAGATATGTCATTTGTAAACTCTTACAAGGTTTTTTAGGCCAAAATTTTATCATAAATTGCGATCAAATTATAACTATGAAAATTTCACCTTATAAGGTCCTGACTTTATTAATTTTAGGAAGCCTCCTCTACTCTTGTGAAGAAAGCGCAAGACCTAGTGACTTTGAGATTACCACCAATGCAAAAAAAGATGCCGTTAAAAATGGTGAGCAAATAAAACTTTCGCTTAAAGCGAAAAAACAAACTACAGTAGACTCTGTTACTTATCGTCTAGAAGGAACAAAACTAGGCACAACTAACTCGCTAACTAATTATGCAATAACGCCTACGGCAAAAACGCTTGGTTACAAAACCCTTAAAGCTACTGTACACACTTCTCAAGGGCCTCTAGAAATAACAAAACGAATAGCTATTTTAAATACCAAAGCGCCTAAAGTATATGGTTACGAGATCGTAAACAAATACACCCACCAAACAGATGCCTACACTCAAGGTTTAGAGTTTGTAGGAGATGAACTCTATGAAAGTACGGGTCAGTATGGGAAATCTAAACTTAGGAAAGTGAATTATAAAACGGGAGAAGTTGAAAATGAAATAGCTTTAGACAATGCTTATTTTGCCGAAGGAATGACCTTGCTTAATGATAAAATATATCAACTTACGTGGAAAGAGAACACAGGCTTTATATACGACAGAGAGACCTTTAAGAAAACAGGAACATTTACGTATAATAAAAGCCGTGAAGGATGGGGATTATGTAATGACGGTAACGTCTTCTACAAATCAGACGGAACAAGTAAAATATGGACATTAGACAGTAAGACATTACAAGAGCAGAGTTATATAGAACCTACAGATCATACAGGAGTTAAATCTAAATTTAACG
>CAZJRA010000105.1:0-5809 GCA_964548335.1 uncultured Flavobacteriaceae bacterium
AGGTGATGGCTCCGGAAAGAAGTGCTACAGATAATAAACTAGTTAAATTTTTCATGGTCTTTTGCATTTATAGTTTAATAACAGTTAAAGTTAAAGTTTTAGTGTGAAGCAATTATACATTTAACTGCCTTTTAACAGCTTTGAGAGAGTTCTAAATTACGTATTTTTGTCTTTCAAATCTCGTACACTAATGACACTACATTTTTCTAAATATCAAGGAACCGGCAATGACTTTGTGATTATTGATAATAGACAACTTACATTCCCCAAAAAAGATACCAAACTAGTAAATAGACTTTGTGACAGAAAATTTGGCATAGGAGCTTATGGTCTGATACTCTTGGAAGAGCACCCTACGCTCGATTTTAAAATGGTGTATTACAATGCAGATGGAAACCAAAGTAGTATGTGTGGAAATGGGGGTAGATGTGTGGTCGCTTTCGCGAAAGCGCTAAACGTTATCTCAAATGAGACTACTTTTGAGGCTGTAGATGGAGAGCATAAAGCTGTTATTGACGAGAACGACTTGGTGCATCTACATATGCAAGATGTACAAGATATAAAAACAGAGAAAGATTACTTTTTTCTAGATACAGGTTCTCCTCATCACGTGACTTTAAGAAAAGATGTGCGAGAGGTGAATGTAAAAGAGGAGGGCGCGGCACTTAGATACAGTGAATTGTATGGAAAGGCAGGTTCTAATATTAATTTTGTAGCGCATAAAGAAGCAAATTCTTTTGCGGTACGTACTTATGAACGCGGTGTAGAAGACGAGACTTTAAGTTGTGGAACAGGTGTTACTGCTGTAGCCTTAGCGATGTATGAAAATGGATTAGCCAGTGCAAAAAAAGTAGACCTAGAAGTAGAAGGTGGTAACCTTACCGTTACTTTTGATAAAAATGAGAAAGAGGGTGGGTATCATGATATTTACCTTATTGGTCCAGCAAACTTTGTTTTTGACGGTACTTTTGTATGGAACAACTAAAGGGTAAGACAGTATTTTTACGAGTACTAGCAATCACTGATTTGGAGGTGTTGTTACGAATCGAAAATAATACAGCGTTTTGGTCTTTAAGCGATGTTACAAATCCTTTTTCTGAGCAAATGATGCTACAGTATTTAGAGAGTGCTCAACTAGATATTCAAGAAGTTAAGCAACAGCGTTTTGCAATATGCGAGACAGAGTCTAAAGAGATTATTGGGTTTGTAGATTTGTTTGATTTTGATTCGCTCCATAAGCGAGTAGGAGTAGGGATTATAATAGAAGAGACTGCAAAGCGTAATAAAGGCTATGGGGCAGAGGCATTAGGATTACTTTTAAAATATGTAAAAGAACAATTAGCGTTACATCAAGTATATGCTAATGTTTTAGAAGATAATATGCCTAGTGTGGCTCTTTTTGAAAAATGTGGCTTTCAAAGAGTTGGACTTAAAAAAGAGTGGCGATGTATAGAAGGTGTTTTTAAAAATGAAATTTTATATCAAAAAATAATATAGATGTATAGAAAGAAGATACTAGTAGCCATTTTATTAATAGGTGTTGTGGTAGGAGGAATATTTGCTTATACCGTATACTCTTCTATTTTCTCCCCTAATACTGCTTTTGAGAATGAAAAAGCCTATTTATTTATAGCATCTGAAGCTAGTTTTGACGAAGTGATGGAAGATATCGCTCCTTTACTTAATGACGTAAACTCTTTTGTTGAGGTAGCTAAGAGAAAAGGATATATTACTAATGTTAAGCCGGGACATTATACTGTTAAGAAAGGGATGAATAATAACGAGATTATTAACTCTATACGTAGTAGTAATACTCCTGTTAAAGTATCTTTTAACAATCAAGAAAGATTAGAAAACTTAGCAGGAAGAATCGCTGGACAAATAGAGGCAGACAGCCTTACACTTCTTAATACAATGAGAGACCCAGTGTTTTTAAAAAAGCATGACTTGAATGCTAAAACAGCTCTGAGTATGTATATACCTAATAGTTATGAGCTTTTTTGGAACTGTTCTGCAGAGGAGTTTAGAAACCGTATGCTTATTGAGTATAAACGTTTTTGGAATACTAATAGGATAGCTAAAGCTAGAGCCCTTAAACTTACTAAGAGTGAAGTGTACACAGTAGCATCTATTGTACAAAAAGAGACTGCTAAAGTAGATGAGCGTCCTCGCGTAGCAGGAGTCTATCTAAATAGAATACGTAAGGGGATGAAATTAGAGGCAGACCCAACAGTGATTTATGCAGTTAAGTCGGTGAAAAATGATTGGGATATGGAAATTAAGCGCGTGCTGTTTAAAGACTTAGAAACAGTTTCTCCGTACAATACCTATCGTAATGCAGGAGTGCCTCCTGGACCTATTTTTATGCCAGACATTTCTTCTATAGATGCTGTCCTTAATGCAGAGCGTCATAACTATTACTATTTTGTAGCTAATGTAGAGCGTTTTGGCTACCATAAGTTTGCTAAGACATTAACGCAACACAATGCTAATAGCGCTGCATATAGACGCTGGATTAGTAAACAAGGTATTAAGCGCTAGTCTAGTAATCGTCTTTTTCTATTCTATATAAGTAGCTATTTCGTCTAAGAAATAGGTGGTGATTTTCTAATAAACCTAGTGAATCATAAATCTTCTGTTAAATTATACCACTTGTTTTAGGTGTTTAGGGTAATAATTAGACAGGGTTAATTAGTTGATATTAAGTTTTTTATGTTGTTTTTGTTAATATCTTTTTTGTTAAAAAAAGGTGTTGAGTTAAAATAAATTGCACTTTTGCTGACTGAAATTGAGAATGTTACGTTTGGATTTGGTAATAAATTCTATTTAGTTCTCAAATTTGTTTTACTATGATAAGAAGTTTACTTCAACATATTGCGTCTCCATTTATGATAGGTTTACTATCATTAGGAAGCTTTTTTACGAGTGCGACTAAGTTAGATGTATCTAAATACTCTACAGAAGGGTTAGAATTATGTTATGATGTTCCGTTACCGGAAGAAGTAAGCCCTGTAAATATGTGGGCGTATACACCTATCCCTCTTTTGGGAGATAGCTATTTAGGCTTTAAAGAAGCTTTAGCTTTTAAAGAGTCTAGAGGAGAATATTGTACTGTAAATACCTTTGGGTATTTAGGGAAATATCAATTCGGAGAATCTACTTTAGAACTTATAGGAATTGATAACACTAATTATTTTCTTGAGAGCCCTATACTTCAAGAACATGCTTTTTTGCTTAATACATCTCGTAACAAATGGGTTTTAAGAAGAGATATTAAACGATATAGCGGCAAGTATATAGGGGGAGTTCGTATTACAGAATCTGGAATATTGGCAGCAGCTCATCTTGCAGGACCAGGAGGTGTAAAATCATTTTTACGTTCTGGGGGAGAAAATCAGTTTAGTGATGGTTTTGGCACCTCTATTAAAAGTTACCTAAAGAAATTTTCTGGATATGACGTGTCTTTTATAGAAGCAGTTAAAAACCCTAAACTAAAAATGTTGTAACTGCCGTATACCCTCGTATACAACAATACCTACTGCATTTGCTAGATTAAAGCTTCTTACATTTTCATTAAACATAGGTATGGTATATAACTGCGATGCATATTTCTCAGTTATAAAAGTAGGTAAGCCCTTAGATTCTTTCCCAAAAACAAGAAATAAGTCTTCTGTAAACGGAATTTCATAATGTGACTTTGTACCGTGACTGGATAAGAAAACCATTTTTTTAGAATTATTTTTAATAAAAAAATCATCTATGTTGTCATAAATACACAGGTCTAAATGTTTCCAGTAATCGAGCCCAGCCCGTTTTAATCGAGTATCATCTATTTCAAACCCTAAAGGTTTTACAAGGTGTAAGGTGCAATCAGATCCTAAGGCAAGACGTCCTATATTTCCTGTGTTATTAGGTATTTCTGGATTGATTAAAACAATATTAAGGGCCATAAATTAATGGTGATTTATCGTATGATAGGATGTTGTACATCACAATTTGTTCAAATAAAAATTAAGCAAAAAACCAATAATCACTTACTGCTTTTTTACCCCACGAATCCAGTAGTTCTTGAATCTCTTTTTTGCCATCAGGAGAAGAAACCACAATCATTATCTGCGAGTTTTCTATACTAGGAATCTCTTTAAAAGACTGCATACGCACATCATATATATCTTTTCCTATTTGTTTTTCATTATTAGAAACCCAATGAAAAGTGTCTTTATAAGACTGTATAATCTTTGCCATATCCTTACCGTTTCTACCAGCGCCCCACAGAACTAGAGGGCGAGACTTGTCTCGGTCTATTTCATAAAAGAAACGCATTTTGAGGTCAAAATAACGATTGTCTTTATACTCTTCCCAAGTACGTGAGATACGATTAGAGCGGTCTCTCCAATGGTGTAAAATAGCATCTATTCCTATTACTTTAAGACCATGACGATACATCCTAAAACATAGGTCATAATCTTCTGGATAAATAATAGGGTCAAAGGCGCCTACGGCATCAAAGTCTTCTTTGTGTATCAACCAGCAGTGTGAGGGGATTACACATTCTTTATAAATCTGTTGGTAATGTGTACTCGTTCTAGCTACTTCATTAAGCCATCGTTCATAACGTAAAAAACCATCGCCTACCTCGCCTTCGTCTACAAAATGTTCTGTGCCTCCAGCAATCACATAACCTTTACCGTACTTATGCCACTCATCTACTAAAATCTGTATTTTATAATCGGGCATTTTATCATCACTATCCATACGGTTAATGAGTGTTCCTTTTACCTCTTTATAGCCGCATTGCAGGGTAGGAATCAGTTTAGGAGTATCGCTATGAAAAACACGTATTCTTGAGTCTGCTTTCGCGAAAGCGTCTAAAATCTCTGGAGTAGCATCTGTACTGTGGTCGTTAACAGCAATGAGCTCCCAGTTTTGATAGGTTTGTGCAATAATAGAGTTAATGCAATCATGCAGATACGGAGCCGTGTCCTTTACGGCCATAATGATGGAAACTAGGGGCTGATTTATTGCCAAGATTTGGGTAGGTTTTTCTTGATTTCTATAGCGTCAAAAATACCACTTTCTCTAGCACCGTGGAGATGTACCCATTGAGCAGTTTTTGCAAGGCCTTCGGTAAGTGATGTTTCTTGAGTAGGAGAAAATATTTCTTTAAATTTAGAATGGTCTGAGTAGGCATGTACAACTTCTTCTCGTGAGTCAAGATGCTTTATTTTTGCTTCACTTTTCATAGCTTTTCCTACTTCCTGAGCGAGATGATTTACGGTGTTATGATTGTCGGACCCTATATTAAATAATTGATTTTTTGCTTTCGCGAAAGCAAAACTAGAAGCAATATATGGTGCTACATCATCTATGTAGGTAAATGCTCTAGTTTGTTCTCCATTGCCAAAAATGGTGAGCGCTTCGTTTTTAAGTAATTGGTTCATAAATATTCCTACAACATTTCGATATTTATCTCCTATGTTTTGACCAGGGCCATATACATTGTGAGGGCGAAAAATAATATAGTCTAACCCAAACATCTTTTGAGCATTCTCAAGGTCTTGCTCTACGGCATACTTAGCGATGCCATAAGGGTCTTCTGGCTGAGGTTTTTGAGATTCTTTAAGCGGAAGTTCTTGGGCGCCATATACAGCAATAGAGCTCGTGAATATAAAGCGCTTAATGTTATGATTAACAGAAGCATTAATAAGGTTAATACTACCTATTAAGTTGTTTTCGTAATTAAATTTTCTGATAAAATGACTTAAACCTTCTGCTGCATAAGCCGCTAGGTGATATACATAGTCAAAAG
>CAZJRA010000106.1:0-4834 GCA_964548335.1 uncultured Flavobacteriaceae bacterium
CCGTTAAAGAAGCATTAAGAAGTAATACACATTGTGACGCCCAACTCTCTAAGATGTAGGAAACAGGAATAGTTAGGTCAAGGTATGAATGAATTTCTTTAAAAATATTAATAAGAGTAGGAGGATATGCAATCCCTTCTCCTACCGCAAAAGACATCCCATTAGCCTGTCCGGGCCAGTGATATGGGTCTTCACCTATAATAACCACTTTTGTGTCTGAGAAAGAACAATGGTTAAAAGCCGCAAAAATATCCTGTTCTAAAGGATAACAACAGTGTGTTTCATACTCAGACTTTACAAATTGTGATAGTGTTTTAAAATACGATTTATCAAACTCATCCTTAAGTTCTTTCTTCCAGTCATCTGCTATATTTACATTCATTTATTCGCTATTTTTGTACCTCAAAGCTATTAAGAAAAAGAGAAAATACCTTATTAGGTAAGATACTATTTTGCGTAAGCAAACTCCTATGATTTCAATTCATAAAAAAACACTTCAAGACCTTGAGTTTAATACGGTTTGCAAACATCTCGCAGAGCATTGTAATACCTCACTAGGAAAAGAAAAAGCGCTAGCAACACTTCCCTATTCTTCAAAGAAAGAAGTGATATTTGGACTTCATCAAACGCATGAGTATGTCTCTTCAAAAATGCACGAGACTGTTATCCCTAACCATAACTACGATAACATTGATAGAGAGATTAAGTTTTTAGGAATAGAAGATAGTGTGTTAGATAAAGGAAGTTTTAAAAAACTATCTAGTATTTCTGAAACCGTAAATACACACCTACTATTCTTTAAAAAACACCAAGAGCGCTATCCTGTATTACATAAAACGGTTGTAGATACTGAGTATACAAAAGAAATTAGCGCTGCTGTAAATCGCATTTTTGACCGTTATGGAGAGTTACGAGATGATGCGTCTCTACAATTAAGTGCGTTACGCCGTGAGATAAACCAAGTAAAAGGAAAAATTAATTCGAGCTTTTCTTCGGCATTAGGTAAGTACAGTGGTTATGGATACTTAGATGAGATTAGAGAATCTGTAGTAGATAATGTACGTGTACTCGCTGTAAGTGCTATGCATAGACGTAAAGTAAAAGGGTCTATAATGGGCAGTTCTAAAACAGGAAGTATTGTATATATACAGCCTGAAGCTACACAACAAGCACAAAGAGAATTAAATAATCTCTTTTATGAAGAAGACGAAGAAGTAAAACGCCTTTTAAAACAACTTACAGAGCAGTTACGCCCTTATATCTCACTTTTTTCTGAATATCAAGAGTTATTAAGTACCATAGATGTTATTGCTGCAAAGGCTAAATATGCAGATACTTTACAAGCTGTTCTTCCAACCATTACCCAAGATAAAGAGATTACATTAAAAGATGCTTACCATCCATTACTATTACTTAGTAATAGAAAGAGTCGTACTAAGACCTACCCACAGGATATACATCTAGATAAAGACGAGCGCATTATTGTTATTTCTGGCCCTAATGCAGGGGGAAAAAGTATTACGCTCAAAACGGTAGGTTTATTACAAGTAATGTTGCAGTGTGGACTGTTAATTCCTGTACACGAATACTCTAGAGTTTGCTTGTTTGATAAAATACTAACAGATATAGGTGATAACCAGAGTATAGAAAACCATTTAAGCACGTATAGCTATCGTCTTAAGAATATGAACTATTTCTTAAAGAAATGCGATAAGCATACCCTATTTCTCATTGATGAATTTGGAACAGGGTCTGACCCGGAGTTGGGAGGTGCCCTCGCCGAAACTTTTCTAGAGGTTTTTCACGAGCGAGAGAGTTTTGGGATTATCACCACGCATTATACAAATCTAAAGATGATGGCTAATGAGACACCTGAGATTGTAAATGCAAATATGCTTTTTGATGCACGTACGTTAGAACCTCTCTTTAAATTACACTTAGGCGAAGCGGGAAGTTCTTTTACCTTTGAGGTTGCTCAAAAAAATGGCATTCCTTATTCTCTTATAAATCGTTCTAAAAAGAAAGTAGAACGAGGTAAAATTAGGTTTGACAAGAGTATTGCTAATCTTCAGAAAGAGCGCAGCAAACTTGCCAAAACAACGTCTACCCTTAAAGATAAAGAACAAAAAGCATTAGAGAAGGATAAAAAACTTCAAGAAATTAATGCCAAAGTACAAGCTAAGCTAGAAAGCTATCAGGAACTGTATGACAGTAACCAGCGTCTTATTTATTTAGGGCAAAAATTAGATAGCGCTAGTGAGAAGTTTTATAATACCAAGAAAAAAAAGGAGCTTATGGCAGAGCTCTATAAAATTGTTCAAGTAGAAAATAGCAAACGTAAAAAACTTAGTGCTAAACAAAATAAGGAAATAAAAGCGCAACAAAATAAAGTTAAGCAAGAAGCAGAACAAAAAGTAGCTGTTATTCGAAAGAAAAAGAAAGAAGAAAAAAAGAAAGCAGAAGCCGTTCCTACAAAACCAAAACCTATTCTTAAAATAGGAGATAGAGTACGTATGCATGATGGAAAAGCAATAGGCAGTATAGACGATATTAAAAAAGAAAAAGCCATTGTAAACTACGGTATGTTTACAACTCACGTACCTTTAGAACAACTAGAACTTGTCGAAGCTAAAAAAAGATGATCGAAAAAGGCAAAGATATTATCCTCTTTGATGGTGTTTGTAACCTATGCAATAGCTCCATAAACTTTGTCATTAAAAATGACCCAAAAAGCCACTTTGTCTTTACAGCTTTACAGTCCAAAAGTGGTAAACAACTTATTGAACGCTATAACATAGACACCTCTAAATTAGACTCTATTATTTTAATTAAAAATGATACGGCTTACGCCAAAAGTACAGCGGCGCTTAAAATTGCAAAATCTCTTTCTAAATTATGGCCCCTGTTATACATTTTTATAATTGTCCCTCCTATTATTAGAAATGGAGTTTATGATTATATAGCAAAAAACAGGTACGACTGGTACGGAAAGAAAGACGCTTGTATGGTTCCCACTCCCGAACTGAAATCTAGATTTCTAGATTAGTAACCTCTTTTTATATGTTTTCTCGCTTTACAAGATTTGCTATATGCATAAAGTGATGCATACTATGCCAAGCATACACCCCTACATTTTCATTTAAAGCTACTACGCTATTATCATCTGGATGAACAAACGTTCTTTTAAAATCTTCAGAGGTCATACTGCGTATTAAACGTACTAGCTTATAGTGTACTGCTTCTATAAGACGTAATGACCACTCTACAGGCATTCCTTCTAGGTCTGGTTGCTTTGCCCACTCATCTTGCTCATAAGGCTTAATTGTAGGGTTATCTTCTGTAAGTGCCCACTTAAAGCGTATGTAGCAATGTTGATGACTATCTGCAATATGATGTACTAGTTGACGTACTGTCCAACTATCTGGTCTATAAGGAGTATCTAGCTGAGAGTCATTCATCTCACTTACCATATCTCTTAATTGAGACGGAAACATTTCGAGAATGGTAATCCATTCTTCTAATTTCTGTTCTGTAATTGTATCAGGAGCTTTAAATTTTCCTATTGGGTATTGTAAGCGTGCTAGTGTTTCCATAGTTCAAAAATAAAAAAAGTGCTTACCATAGTAAGCACTTTTTTATGAGTAGTTATTCACAAGTATACCCTTAGTTATTAGTAGAGTAGTATTGTAAAAGAGTAGTTATAGTTATTTTGCATTTACAAGTTCTACATCAAAAACTAATGTTGCATTAGGTGGTATTACCCCTCCTGCTCCTGCACTACCGTAAGCAAGGTCTGATGGTATTACAAAACGTGCTTTATCTCCTATTTTTAAAAGACTTATACCTTCATCCCATCCTGGAATTACTTGTCCAACTCCTAATGCGAAATCTATAGGCTGATTACGTTTATAAGAACTATCAAAAACAGTCCCATCTGTAAGTTGCCCTTTATAATGCACAGAAACGGTTTGCCCTTTTTCTGCTTTTGCTCCATTACCTTCTTGTATAATCTGATAGCGAAGTCCACTTTCTGTTTTATCAAAACCTGCTGCAAGCGCTTCTATCTGCGCTTCTTGAGCTGCATTAGCCTCTGCTATACGTTTTGCACGAGAACCTTCAAAAGTTCTAAAAGCTTCTACTGCATTCCAAGCTTCAGCTTCAGAACCTTGACGAATAATTTCTATTTTATCCATAGTATCTCCTTGTGCTACGGCATCTACAACGTCTTATCCTTCTACTACATTTCCAAAAACAGTATGCTTACCATCTAACCAATCAGTAGCTATATGTGTGATAAAAAACTGACTCCCGTTAGTCCCTGGCCCTGCATTTGCCATACTTAACTTTCCTGGAGCATCGTGTTTTAAATCTGGATGAAACTCATCATCAAATTTATACCCTGCATCTCCAGTTCCAGTTCCTTGAGGGCAACCTCCTTGTATCATAAAATCAGGAATAACACGGTGAAATGTTAATCCATCATAATAAGGAGTTCCTTGTGGTTTTACCGAGTTTTCAAGATTTCCTTCTGCTAGAGCTACAAAGTTCCCTACAGTTCCTGGAGTTTTCTCGTGTTCTAATTTTACAACAATAGCGCCTTTAGGCGTGTTAAATTTTGCGTATATACCGTCTTGCATGAGTCATTTTTTTTTAATGAGATACAAAGATACTAAGGAAGTAAAGAAGCGAGAAGCAAGACTTTAAAAAATTTAAGTGTTATGAATTAAAAAGAGAAGAAAATTAGAATCATATCTTTTTGATTATAATAACAGCCCTCCAATTTGTAACACTTCCTTGTTTTTGTTGTCTAAAAAACAGATACTGAGCTTGTAAT
>CAZJRA010000106.1:4844-5797 GCA_964548335.1 uncultured Flavobacteriaceae bacterium
GATCAATCCCATTTATAGAGCATCAAATACTTGCTTTTCTTGGCAGTGAAGATTCCCAAAAGAATATCTGGTTGTCTTTAATTGTAGGAAAAAGAGGCTTTATAAAAATACCTTCTTTGCAAAATATCAGATTTGACCTATCAAATATCGTGAGTAATAAGCAGGATATTTTTTTTGAAAATATCAAATCAAACCCAACTGTAGGGTTACTATTTCACGAAGCAGCGAGAAGAGCTAGATATAGAGCTTGGGGTATCGCTCATAGTGAAAGAAATGAACTTAGTTTTGATATTAGAATGGGGTACCCTAGTTGCCCCAAGCATATACAAAGAGAGCTTATAGAAGTAACTGAAGACGCAAACCTAATATCATCAAAACATGAAAAGGGAAGCGTTTTAGGCAAGCCCGAAAAAGAATGGATTCGTACTGCACATACATTCTTTATAGCAACGCAAACAAAAAAAGGCGATATAGAATCTTCACATAGAGGAGGCCAGCCTGGTTTTATTGAAATCTTAGAAAACGGTCTTTTACGTGTTCCTGATTATTTAGGGAATAGTATGTTTAGTACATTAGGGAATATTTATGAAAACCCAAAAGCAGCTCTTCTTTTTGTAGATTATAACAAAGGAGAAACACTACAACTCACCGGTAGTGCAGAATTACAATTTGATCAAAACTCAGAAAAAGATTTTCACAAATCTGGTGAAACAGGGAGGTTTTGGACATTTAAAACAACTCAGTGGATTAGGACAATAAATCACCATAAAGTAAATACTCAATTTATAGACTACTCGCCTTTCAATATTATAGAGTAAAGAATAATACAGTAAGAATATAAGTGTATCATTTAATATCAAGACAATCCTGTTTCCTTATTACGCTTTAAAGCCTAAATTGGAAATACTACTCAAAACTTATGTGAATCCCTGAAGCATTGATTTGCATTATAT
>CAZJRA010000107.1:0-3679 GCA_964548335.1 uncultured Flavobacteriaceae bacterium
AAAATAAAAAAGCCTCTACATTTCTGTAAAGGCTTTAACTTACTTTGCTCCCCCTCTTGGACTCGAACCAAGGACCCTCTGATTAACAGTCAGATGCTCTAACCAACTGAGCTAAGGAGGAGTGTTGCTTTTGTAAGCGGATGCAAATATACATCTTTTTAATAATTGACAAAAGTTTTTTTAAAATTTTGAATACTGCTTGGTGAACGGTACAGTAGCTTACTGTTATTTTGATTATTTTTGAGAGGAGTATTACACATTAAAAAAATAATTAAAAATTTACAGATGCGTATGAAAAAGTTAGTAATTATAGCAGGTTTAGCTTCGTTGCTTTGGTCTTGTGAGATGTTTGTTAAGAACACAACTACCACAAAAGTTGAAACTATAGCGGCTGCAAATCTTGAGTCGAGTATTCCTGTAAATACATCAATTGACCCTAAAGCAGATCAAATTATAGAAGCGGTTATTAAAGCTCACGGCGGCAGTTTGTATGATCAAGCAGATTATTCATTTGTATTTAGAAAAAAGAGCTATCGTTTTAAAAACGACGGACAGTCTTTTACATATGAAGTAACTACAAAAGATGCTAAAGGGAATATTATTAAAGATGTTATTGAAAATGGCACATTTTCTCGATTTGTAAATAATGCGCCTATAGAATTATCAGAAAAAAATAAGACTAGATATTCTGCAGCGCTTAACTCGGTAATATATTTTGCAACGCTTCCTCATAAATTAAAAGATGCTGCGGTAAATAAATCGTATCAAGGAGAGGTAACAATTAAAGGAGAAAGTTATCATGTAGTTAAAGTGTTTTTTGATGAAGAAGGAGGAGGGGCAGACCACGATGATGTTTTTTATTACTGGGCGAATAAAAAGACCAATATGGTAGATTATTTTGCTTATAACTATGCTGTAAATGGCGGAGGGACACGTTTTAGAAGTTATTATAATAGAAGAAATGTAAGGGGAGTCGTTTTTCAAGACTACATTAACTGGAAAGCTAATAAGAACCTTCCTTTAGATAAGTTACCAACATTGTTTGAAAAGGGTTCTCTAAAAGAACTTTCAAGAATCGAAACAGAACAAGTTAAACATAATTAATAATCATTTAAAACACATACTACAATGAAAACATTACAGTATATCCTTTGCATTCTTTGCATCTCTTCTTCATTTTTAGGGAATGCTCAAAAATTTGACAAGCTAGATAAGAGTCCTATGGATAGAGCATATTATCCATCTAAAGCCGCTAAGAGAACTTTTATTAAGTCTGAAGCTAAAAAAGCTGAGGCAGCGCCTGTAATTAGAGTAACCTATTCTAGACCTTCTAAAAAAGGGAGAGAGATTTTTGGAAAAATGCTTAAGTACGGGGAGGCATGGAGAATAGGAGCAAATGAGTCTACAGAGGTTTTATTTATGACAGATGTTGTTTTTGGAGGAACGCCTGTAAAAGCAGGGAGATATTCTTTATTAGTAATCCCTACAGAAAACGAATGGGTTCTTAAACTAAATACAGAACTAGACGGTTGGGGTAATTATGGATATGATACTTCAAAGGATATTGCAAGTATTTCTGCTCCTGTACAAAAAGGAGGGAAAGTTGTAGAGCATTTATCTATGGCTTTATATGAAGCATCAGAAAATGTAATTCACCTTAAAATAGGATGGGATACTAGTAGTGCAGAGTTTCCAATTCAATTAAAGAGATAGTTTAAAGTACTCTCACAAATAATAATATGTAATCCCTGCTTGTAATGAGCGGGGATTTTTTTGTTATCTAGACTGTTTTAAATTAAGACTAAAAACAAAAAAAGCCTTTCCAAACAGGAAAAGCTTCTCATTGGATTCAACTACAAATCCGTACCACGTGTGACGTGGCCAACACAACACCTTTTAAAAAAAGCCCTCTATATAGAGGGCTTTAATTTTGCGGTCTGGACGGGACTCGAACCCGCGACCCCCTGCGTGACAGGCAGATATTCTAACCAGCTGAACTACCAGACCGTTGCATTGTTGCGGGTGCAAATATACACTCTCTTTTCGTTTAGTCAAACAAAAAAATCAAAAATTTATGTAAATTTTTGACGTTCCACTAAAAAGGTAGTGAGAATAGGACTGAATCCTTGTTCTATAATTGCAGGAACGTACTTAATACGGTATTGTGCACATCGTAACTGTAAGTTCTTAAAATAAGTCTCTACAGAGGCTTTATAAATATCTTTTATAGAGTCTGCGTATAAATTGATATGATCACCCGTCTCCATATCTACAAATCGCTTAGGAGTGTTAGAAAAATCAAAATTGTATTCCTTCTCTTCACTATAGGTATGAAATAAGATTACCTCGTGTTTATTATATGTAAGATGTTGTAATGCTTCAAATAACTCTTCTTGCTCTACATCACTCTGAAACATATCTGAAAAAAGAAAGACTAAGGAACGTCGCTTTAGCTTTTCGGCAATAAGGTGTAAGTGGGCGTAGGTGGCTGTTTTCTTTTCAGCTTTCGCGAAAGCAGGATCTAGAACACCCCCTAGTTGATCTAACAACATATGATGATGACGATCACTCCCTTTTTCTCCTGCGTAAAACTCGTATTCTTCACTGTAAATACTCATCCCTACAGCATCTCGTTGCTTTTTCATTAAATGCATAATAGCAGCACTTGCCAATGCAGAAAAGCTTATTTTATTAAGATGATCTAAACCATACTCTTTAACAAAAGGATAATGCATAGAGCTACTATTGTCTAGAATAAGGTGACAACGTAAGTTCGTCTCTTCTTCGTAACGCTTGGTGTAGAGTCTATCTGTCTTAGCATATAACTTCCAGTCTATATGCTTTGTGCTTTCACCGGGGTTATATATTTTATGCTCTGCAAACTCTGCAGAGAAGCCGTGAAACGGACTCTTATGCATTCCAGAAATAAACCCTTCTACTACTTGCTTTGCAAGTAGCTCTAGATTACCAAATCCCGCTGTTTTATGTAACTCAGATTGTATGTTCATAAAAGGAAGTTGATTTTAGGTTAAGAGTTGTATACTAAAATGGAGATGATGCATGGTAGTGACTACCCTTCATAAACACCATCTACGATACCGTAGTCTACAGACTCTTGTGCTCCCATCCAATGGTCACGCTGAAAGTCTTTCATGATTTTTTCGAAAGTCTGACCACAATTATCAGCTAGTATTTGTGCACTTAACTCTTTTGTTTTTACAATTTCCTGTGCTGTAATTTGTATATCAGAAGCTTGCCCACGAGCCCCACCAGAAGGTTGGTGAATCATTACTCGTGCGTGCGGCTGTATAAAACGACGTCCTTTTGCACCTACAGAAAGAAGTAAAGATCCCATACTTGCTGCAAGTCCTGTACAAATGGTAGAAACAGGGCTTTTAATTGATTTGATAGTGTCATACATAGAGAAACCAGAAGTTACATATCCTCCAGGGCTATTAATAAATAACTGTATCTCTTCATTATTTTGTGCATCTAGATATAGTAATCTGTCTACAACGTGCTTTGCACTTTCGTCATTAACCATTCCCCAAAGGAATACTTTTCTGTCATTAAGCAATTGTATGTCAATCGCGTCTTGTACTTTTTTCATATCATATATATATCCGCGAAGGCGGATATCTCATCCTATCCATTCGCAATGGTTGTTTACTTTATTTAG
>CAZJRA010000107.1:3779-5776 GCA_964548335.1 uncultured Flavobacteriaceae bacterium
CGCGAAGGCGGATATCTCATCCTATCCATTCGCAATGGTTGTTTACTTTATTTAGTCTTCCGTTTTCACGAAAGATATTTGAATCGCGAAGGCGGATATCTCCTCCTATCCATTCGCACATTCTCTTTTCTTGGATGACTAAAATACAAAAAGGCTTGGCACTACACCAAACCTTTTTACTTTTCTTAAGACGGTATTTTTAGTTTAAAAGACTGTCTATTGCTTCTGTATATACATTTTTTGGAGCAACACCTACTTGGCGTCCTACTACTTCTCCGTTTTGAAACATCAATACAGTAGGGATGTTACGTACTCCGTATTTTGCAGCAAACTCTTGATTTGCGTCAACATCTACTTTTCCAATGATTGCTTTTCCTTCATATTCTCCAGCAATCTCTTCTATAACAGGTCCTACCATACGACAAGGTCCACACCAAGCAGCCCAAAAGTCTACTAATACAGGCTTATCGCTATTTAATACTGCTTCTTCAAATGTTGCATCTGTAATTTCTAATGCCATAACACGATTGTTTTTTTAATTATAAATTTTAATCTCACAAACTTAGTCAATAATTTTTCAAAAGCTTACAAAGGCTACATTAACTTTGCTTGTAAGTGTATTGTAATAGACTATTGTCTTCTATTTCCTAAGATTTTAACAGCAAAGTATAGTAAAGTCGCTAATGAACCTATTGCCGCTACAACATAGGTGCGAGCTGCCCATTTAAGAGCATCCTTAGATCCAACCAACTCTTCTTGAGTAACTATATTTTCATTCTCTAGCCAAGCGAGAGCACGATTACTAGCATCATACTCTACAGGAAGGGTCACAAAACTAAAAAGTGTTCCCATTGCATATAGTCCAAGTCCTATTAAAGCTACTGTTCCTCCTATAGAACTAGCAGCCATAAGTGCTAGACCTCCCATAATTACATACGTACTGGCTTTAGAAGCAAGGTTTACTACAGGCACAAGTTTAGAGCGCATAGTTAACCAACTGTATGCAGTGGCGT
This sequence comes from uncultured Flavobacteriaceae bacterium, assembly GCA_964548335.1. Lineage (GTDB taxonomy): Bacteria > Bacteroidota > Bacteroidia > Flavobacteriales > Flavobacteriaceae > Dokdonia. The sequence continues at coordinate 4,793 of CAZJRA010000107.1, forward strand.
GTTGTATAGCGTGTCCTACTTCGTGAGCAGATACTGCTGCTGCTGCTGCATTACGCTCATTATATACTACTTCACTAAGGTTTACGGTTTTATCTCTTGGATTATAGTGGTCTGTAAGTTGGCCAGATACAGAAATTACTTGTACATCTGTAATTCCATTGTCTGCAAGCATTTTTTCGGCAATTTCTGCTCCAGACATTCCGTTTTGTAAACTTACACTGCTGTAGTGCTTAAATTTACTTTTAAGTTTTGAACTTACTAGTCCGCTAACAAAGGTAATAATCCCACCAATAATGAGATACCCCATAGATCCTCCTAACATAATTTTTAAGTTGTTTTAAGTTGCTGTTTAAAATTACAAACTTATTTGCAAAATACACACTATAAGTTAAAGTAGTGTGTGTTTAAAAGCTAAGACACAAAAAAACCTCGACTAAAAGCCAAGGTTTTGAATGTTTTTTTTAACTTTTTCTTAGCAATGCTCTTCAAAAGCGTCTATTAAATTTTCTGCGATCATCTCTGCAGGTCGACCTTCTATATGATGGCGCTCTAGCATATGCACTAATTCTCCGTCTTTAAATAAAGCCATAGATGGGCTAGAAGGAGGAAATGGTATCATAAAGCTACGAGCAAGATCTGTTGCTTCACTATCTACTCCGGCAAATACCGTAAATAAGTTTTCTGGTGTTTTACCGTTTACAGTAGCGTGTACTGCTGCGGGTCTTGCGTTACGTGCAGCGCAACCACAAACAGAATTTACTACTACAAGAGTAGTTCCTTCTTTTTTCATTGCTGCTTGTACGTCGTCTGTAGTATGTAATTCTGTGAAGCCATTATTTGTAAGGTCTTCACGCATTGGTTTTACTAAATCTGCTGGATACATAATCAATTTGTTTTATATACAAATATACACAAAGTTTACCATATTTTAGAAAAGCAACAAAATGGCTTGAAGCTAACGAGATAGCACATGAGCTTTATGAT
>CAZJRA010000108.1:0-5764 GCA_964548335.1 uncultured Flavobacteriaceae bacterium
AAACAAGTAAGCGCAGTAAAAAGATTAATCATGTAGGTTTGGTTACAGAGGTAAAGTCTGGCACCGTTTACTTTATACACTCCACAACTTCTAAGGGGGTTCTCACCTCTTCACTAGAAGAAAAATACTGGAAAAAGGCTTATAATCAAGCCCGTAGAATTCTTTAACAAATAATTTTTTCATACTTTAAGGATTGTTAATGTCGCTATAAGCGAGCAAATTACATCTTTGAAGCATCTTAACTTCCCTGTACTATTAAGCCTCTTCGGGCTTATTATTGGCATTGTGCTTACACCTTATTTTAAGGGTTCGTTAGGGAGTTACTTAAGCATACTAACCCTAGTATTATTAGGCTTAATAACACTTCATTTCACAACTTCAAAAAGACTATTTTTTAAATGGCTCTTTGGAGTATTTACAGTGCTGTTTTTTACAGTTTTCGGTATTTTTTTACACAAGAATACATTACCTAAAAACACTGCTAATCATTATTACCCTTTAAATAATAACCTACCACACACTGTCTTTATTGAAATTAAAGAAGCTCTTAAACCTACTTCGTATCAAGATAAATACTTGGCAAAAGTTATAGCAATAGATGGCAAAAACAAAACAGGACTTCTTTTAGTAAATATTGATAAAGATAGCCTTACTCCCAAACCACTTTCAGTAGGGTCACGCTTTTTTACAAGAGGTATTATTACTAAAGTTCCAAGTCCCAAAAATCCGTATCAATTTGACTATGGAAATTACCTCAAACAAAAACGTATCTATGGACAGTTATCTATCGCAAACAACGAGTTATTAGCTGCTAATTCCAAAGCCAACGGAGTGAGAGTATGGGCGGTTCGCTTTCGCGAAAGCATACAAAAAAAGCTACAAACACACGCTTTTACTCTTAATCAACTTGCCATTATAAACGCGCTCATTTTAGGGCAACGACAAGGCATTGAAAAAGAGATAAACCAACAATATGCCGCTGCGGGGATGATGCATATACTAGCGGTTTCTGGATTACATGTAGGTATTATACTACTGCTTTTACGGTTTATAACTAGGCCAATAAATAGATACGCATGGCGTTTTGCCCGTTCTGGGATTATCATAAGTCTCATTTGGGTATTTGCAATATTAACAGGGCTTTCTCCCTCTGTATTAAGAGCCGCTACTATGTTTAGTTTTTTGGAGGTAAGCACATTAGTAGATTCTAAAAAGGAAAGCAATAATGCATTAATCGTATCTGCATTGGTACTCCTGCTTTTTAACCCCTTATTTATCTATCAGGTAGGGTTTCAATTAAGCTACCTTGCTGTATTTGCCATTTTATGGATACAACCTTGGCTAAGCGGTTTATTAAATATTAAAAACAGACTTCTCAAAAAATTATGGGATACTGCGACAGTAACTACTTCTGCACAGTTAGGAGTATTCCCATTAAGTTTATTTTATTTCCATCAGTTTCCAGGGTTATTTCTTTTGAGTAATATAGTCATCATCCCATTACTAGGTATAATCCTAAGCATAGGGATTATAGTAGTTGCCCTTGCAGGGTTAGAGCTATTACCCGAAGTTCTTGTTACAAGCTTTGGTTTAATTATAGATACTCTTAATCGGTTTATAGCTTGGGTAGCCTCCCTAGAAGCTTTTGTTATAAAGCATATATCAATTTCTCTAGTTGTGATGATTAGTATTTATATACTTATCATTTCTGTTATATCTCTTCTCAAAAAACAAAATTATCATCGTTTGGTAATAGCATTATTAAGCATCCTTATTTTTAGTAGTATCCTATCTTGGGAAAAGGCAACACCTGATGTATCAGAGCTTATTATTTTTCATAAAAGCAAACAAACCTTATTAGGAATTTCAAACAACAATAAGCTATACCTTAAAACAGAAGATTCCTTATGGGATTATACAAAGGACAGTCGAATACAGGCTTATAGAAATAAGAGAACTATTAATCATATCGAAGTCTCTAAGATTCCAAATATCATTTCTTTAAAAAAGAAAAGGATTCTTGTTATAGATAGCTTAGGCGTGTACACTATTAAAAACTTCATCCCAGAATATATCTTACTAACTCAATCTCCTAACATTAATTTAGAACGTCTTATCAAACAATACCCAAAAACGTCTATTATTGCCGATGGCAATAACTACAAAAGTGATATTAAACGTTGGAAAAAAACCTGTTCTAAACAAAAAATCCCTTTTCATAGCACTTATGAAAAGGGAGCTTTTATTATTAAACAATAACATACTTAACCTTTAAAAGTATATTTAAATTCATCTTGATATTTTTGCCACTTCTCTGCAGTTGTCATTTCTTTATAATCATCTGTAGCAATCATTTTTAAATAGATTTCTATCTGTTTAACATTCATATATCCAGGGATAGGTTGAATATACCCTCCTTGTCTATCAAAAAACACAAGACTAGGAAACCCTCTAATCTTCATAGCACGTGCAAATTCATGCTGACCATTACGTCCTTTTTTATTTGGGTCATAGTTGGGGTTTGTATAAACGTTTTCTAAATAATTTATCTCTTCTGTACCCTCTGCATTAAACTTTACCGCATGAAAATTTTCATTAATATATGCTGATACATCTGCATTGTTCAATGTATTTTTCTCTAGCAATTTACAAGGACCACACCAAGTTGTATAAACATCCACAAAAATAGGCTTAGGGTCTTTTTTTTGAGCAGCTAATGCTTCATCAAAAGTAACCCAATTTACTTTTTGTGCGGTAACTGTTCCTGCAACTAAAAAAGCTATTATATACAATAAAGGTTTCATAGAATCTCGTTTTAAATTAAGTCTACTGTTTTATATACTACTTACAAACAATAAACGTTCCATAAAACAAGGAACGCTTATTTTATTTACACTGTTCTAATTACTTAACGTATACCGTGCATCTTTTTGAGCAAGAACTTATTCATTGAAATCATAACAATTCCTGCTGCGATAGGTATTAATGTGAAAATCATAAAGAAAGTAGATAAACCATATCTCTCAGAAATAGTATCTATATAACTCCCCGTAATTCCTCCTAACAAATTAGACACAAAACTAGAAATAAACCATATCCCAAACATAAGACTAATAATTCTTGTTGGGGCTAATTTACTTACATAAGACAACCCTACAGGGGATAAGCATAATTCTCCTAACGTATGTAACAAATAAGCTAAAATTAACCATATCATACTTACAGAAGCAGTTTTAGCTCCGTCTGGAATATCTAATGACCCATATGATAAAAATGCAAATCCTAAGCCTAATAAAATTAATCCTATTGCAAATTTAATAGGCCCTGTTGGGTTAAACTTACTCGCCCATAATTTAGAAAAAAGAGGTGCGAACAATATAATAAACAAGGAATTTAACACCGAAAACCAAGAAGCAGACACCTCTGCTGAGTCTTGAGAAAAATCTCTCTTTAACATCCATATTACAATCCCCCAAATAATCACAAAACTCAATCCTAAGACGATGTTAGACAATGCGTACTTTTCAAAAGTTTGTTTAAATAACATCACAATAACTGCTGTAATCACAACCATAGGTACTACTGTAATAATGGTGTTAATTATTTTAAAAGTAGTTGCTGCACTTCCTTCTAAAGATCTATCTGTATAATCTGCAGCAAAAATAGTCATAGACCCTCCTGCTTGTTCAAACGCCCACCAAAAGAAGATGGTAAATACCGCAAAAATCCCAACGACAGATATTCTATCTCTTTCTACTTTAGTAAAGCCTGTTCCTTCTACAATATCTTCTACCATCTCTGAAGTCCCCTCTAGTGAATCTTCAAGAGCATCATCTAACTCTTCTTTAGAGTTCGGACTTAACCCTATATTTCCAAATATTTTTTGAGCATAGTAAAACTGTATCATTCCTAAAAGCATAAAAACACCTGCTAACCCAAATCCATAGTGCCATCCTATTTTCTCTCCTATATAACCACACAAAAGAATTCCTAAAAATGCTCCTGCGTTAATTCCCATATAGAAAATAGTATATCCTGCATCTTTTTCTTTTCCATTCTCCTTATATAACTGACCTACAACAGATGAAATATTTGGCTTGAACAATCCATTTCCTAAAACCAAACAAGCTAAACCAACGTAGAAAAACAAAGTGGTAGTACCTTCTAAAGCCATAGAAGCGTGACCAATAGTCATTATAAGTGCTCCTAATACTATGGCATTCCTAAATCCTAAAAATTTATCTGCAATCCACCCCCCTATAATAGGTGTTAAATAAACTAAACTAGTATACCAACCATATAAAAGCAATGCCTCAGATCTATCCCATCCCCATCCTGGATCATACCCTTTTAATTGATCTCCTAATATTGATGTGGTTAAGAATAGTATCAAAAGTGCTTTCATTCCATAATAAGAAAAGCGTTCCCACATTTCTGTAAAGAACAGCACAAAAAGGCCCGAAGGATGTCCTATGACAGTCCTTTGATTCATTTCTGAACCTCCAAATTTAAATTCCATATTGCTTAATATATTTATTAATAGTTAAGTTATTCTAAAGCTTATCCTTGATAAAATTAGTCATCATAGAGTACAAATGGTAACGTGTATTACCTCCATAAATACCATGGTTTTTATCTGGGTAGTTAAAATACGAAAATTGTTTATCTGCTTGCACTAATGCTTCTACTAATCTTGTAGCATTTTGCACATGTACATTGTCATCTGCACTGCCGTGTACTAACATAAAATCTCCTTTTAGTTTATCTACGTGAGATAAAGGAGAGTTTTCATCATAACCCGTAGGGTTCTCTTGCGGTGTTTGCATATAGCGTTCTGTATAAATTGTATCGTAAAAACGCCAACTAGAAACGGGTGCTACTGATATTGCCATTTTAAAAGTATCTGCTCCTTGAAACAAACAATTAGCTGCCATAAAACCTCCGTAGCTCCATCCCCATATTCCTATACGATCTTTATCGATATAAGACCTTGTTCCTAATTCTTGTGCTACCGCTATCTGATCCTGCACCTCATACTTACCTAGCTCTTTCTGAGTAACCTTTTTAAAATCTCTTCCTTTAAAACCTGTCCCTCTTGGGTCTACACAAACTATAATATACCCTTCTTGAGCAAGCATTTGAAACCAATAATCGTCTGCTCCACCCCAACTATTTTTTACTTTTTGAGAACCTGGACCAGAATACTGTGTCATAAAGACTGGATACTTTTTAGATTTATTAAAGTTTACAGGCTTTATCATATATCCATTTAATGAAGCTCCATTTACATTAAAATTCACAAACTCTTTTTTAGAAGTATTGTAATCTCCATAAAGCCTTCTAAGTGCTTTATTCTCTTTTATGTTTCTAATTTTCTTTCCTTTTTTTGAGCTATGCAGCGCATAACACCAAGGTGTTTTTACATCACTAAATGAATTAATAAAGTAAGAGAAATCTGCACTAAAATCTGCACTATTTGTCCCTTCGTTAGTTGCTAGATCTTGTTTTTCACCTCCGTGAAGCTCTATGGCATATATTCCTCTATTAATAGATCCATTTTCTGTACTTTGATAAAAAATACGATCTGTATTTTGATCATACCCATAGTAAGAAGTAACTTCCCAATCACCAGAAGTAACCTGTTGGCTTACAGAACCATCTGCATTATGATGATAAATATGGTTCAACCCATCTTTTTCACTTGTCCAGTTAAAACTATTATCTTCTATAAAAGTAAGATTATAGGTAAAATCTATATTATCAG
>CAZJRA010000109.1:0-2162 GCA_964548335.1 uncultured Flavobacteriaceae bacterium
TCCAAAATTTACAAAAGTCTGTCCATTTGTAGGGTCAAAAATAGCTGGTTCAAAATCACCACATGAAGTAGTAGTAATCGCTAGGCCAAGCATTACTAATACTGCTTTTATGTTATTTATTTTTTTCATGATATCTTCTTGTTTTGATTATTAGTATCCAGTGTTTTGTGGAACATTAATGTTAGCATTTAACTCAGATGTAGGTATTGGAAATGTAAACCTAAAGTCTGATGCTTGAAGTACACAAGGAACAACTGCGTTAGAATCTGGACCACAATCTAGTGGGGCTCTTTGGAATCCACTTCCAGTAATTGTACGTAATCTTTTTACATCAAGATATCTATGACCTTCATAAGCAAGTTCTAATCTTCTTTCTCTAAGGATATCTATAATTGCATCTTGAGTTCCTGTATAACTTGGTAAAGGAGTATCAGTTCCAAATCTAGCATCTCTTAAATCCTTAATGATTTCAGCGGCACCTCCTAAATCTCCATCTATAGCTTTAGCTTCTGCATTAATTAAATACATTTCAGATACTCTCATTAATTTTATGTCATTTAAGAATGGATTTGCAGCATCCCCTAAATACTTACCTATTAAGTGTATGTTATTATTTGGTGAAGTACCTGCCACATTCACAACAGTAGGAAGTCTTACATCATCAGGCTGTGATATTAATTCATTATATAATGTATTAGACATTTCCATAAATGGATCTCCACTAGCTGCAAATACCCAAGTACCTCCAATAGCAAAATCTCCAACTACTCTGTCAAGTTTCATAATAACTTCGGTTTCATCTAAATCACGAAACATATCGGCATACTGTACTTGATTAGCAAGAGGATAAGTATCTATTAATTCTTGACTAAAATCTATAGCTTCTTGTAAATTTCCTTCAAGCAATGCTACTTTAGCTCTCATACCTGTTACAAAATCTTGAGTAAATCTAATATTAGAAGTTTGTGACGCAGGTATTCTAGCCTCTGCTAAATCTAATTGAGCTTTAATACCAGCTACTACTTCTCCAAAAGTGTTTCTTGCAGGCATATCTCCCGGTACAGCTACAAAGTCTACAAAAGGTACTCCAGGACTGTCATTAGTGTATTGTTCTGATATTGCTGCTAGTAAGTAATAATGTCCTGTTGCTATTATTGCATTAGCCTCACCTCTTATTTGATTATATAGTGCTTCTTCTCCTTCCGCCGGAACGATATCTTCTGATGCTTCTAGTAATCTAACAGCTCTGTTAATAGGAGCATACATACTAGTCCATAATGTGCTTGCTTCTGCAGTACCAGCATTTAATTGCCAGCTATGAAAATCTACTTTTTGACCACCAGTTGAGTTTCCCACTTTAGTGTCATCAGTCATATTTGATAAATCAATTATTGCCTCGTAACCAAATATATCTAATGTTCCAAATAAAGCAGATTCTAAATCGCTTACGTTTCTGAATGCATTTTCTTGAGTTAAAGAATCTTCATCTACAATGTCAAATGCATCTTGACATGAGGATAGCGTTAGTAAACTAATTATAGCTAATCCTAAAATGTGTTTTGATATTTTTTTCATTTTTTTATTTTTTAAAATTTAGCTTCTACTCCAAATGAGAATGTTCTTGATGTAGGGAATTCAAAGAAAGTACTTGCTATTGAACTACCTTCGGGATCAAATCCTCTCCATTCTGACCATGTTAAAAGGTTCGTCCCTCTTAAGTAAACATTTAAACTATTTAGTAAGCTATTTTTGTTTGATTTGTTAAACTCAAATTTATGACCTATTGTTACGTTACGTAATCTTAAAAAAGAAGCATCTTCTAATAGTCTAGTATGATCATCTAATCTTGTGTCATTAAAGCTTAGTGCTGGAATGTCTGTTACATCACCAACTTCTTGCCATGCTCTTAATATACCAGTACTTGCGTTAGCAAATCCAAGAATAGTACTTCCTTGAGCTTCTAATACCCCAAAACTACCATTAGATCTATACTGGTCTGCTGCAAAACTAAAGTTAGCATTTAAGTAAAATGCTTTATAAGTTGCATTTGTACCAAAACCTCCTACAAACTTAGGGTCTGTAGTTTTTCCATCTTGAAAAACACGATCTGCATCACTAAATACATCTGTAATATTACCATCTATATCTCTATTTAGTGGTCT
>CAZJRA010000109.1:2172-5745 GCA_964548335.1 uncultured Flavobacteriaceae bacterium
GTTAACACCTACCCAATCAACTAAGAAAAAGGTTCCAAGAGCTTCCCCTTCAGCAATTGCTGTTCTTCCCGTTATTATTTGATCTTGTCCTTCTGGAAGAGATATTTCTAGCACTTCATTTTTATTATATCCTATATTCCCAAAAAAGTCTAATGAAAAATTATCGTTTTTTATAGCATTATAATTTAAACCTAATTCTACTCCTTCATTCTTTAATTCACCTGAATTTGCTGCTAGATTAAATTGTCCTGTTGTTCCTGATATAGGATTACTAGTAAATAAATCAACTGTAACATTACGATATCCATCTAATGTACCACTTAATTTATTATTCCATAATCTAAAGTCTACCCCAATATTTGCTTGTCTTGTAGTTTCCCATTCTGCATTAGGATTTCCTAATCCTCCTAAGAACAATGAACTTTGACCAGAATATCCTGGACCTATACTAAAGATATCTCTAGCAACATTAAGTCCAGCTAAAGCTGACCCTTGTATTTCTTGAGCACCTACAGTACCGTAACTAGCTCTAAGTTTAAATTCGTCTATTACAGTTGAATTCGCAAACACTTCTTTGTGTAAATTCCAAAATCCTGAAAGCGCCCCAAAAGTACCCCATCTATTCTCTTTAGTAAATCTACTTGTACCATCACGTCTAGCACTTGCTTGAAAACCAAAAAGGTTATCATAATCATATCTTGCAACAGCAAAATAAGATAGAATTCCTAAATCTGCAGAACCGATCGCAAAATTAGGTATGAATGGGTTAATTAGGTTCCCATCTTCATCAGTTTCTTGAGTAGTACCTACTTGAAGTCCAGTTCCAGAACCTGTAAGTCTCGGATCTATACCAAATGCAGTAAAGCTGTTAAACTCTGTATGTCTCTTAAAGTATTCTTGAAATATTGACCCTTCAAAATTATGCTTACCATCATCTCCAAATTTGTTTGCATAAGTCAAGTTTACAGTAGTGTTATTAGTAAAGTCTATACCTAAACTCTCTGTTTGATTTCCTTTAAATTCCCCAATTGCAGGACCTCCATTTTGATCATTAAGGGCTCTTAAACTTAGAGGGTCTTGTAAAATTCTTCCTCTAATATTTCTGTAATCAATACCTGTTCGTAAGCCTCCTGTTAAGTTTTTAACAAATTCATACTTAAAACCAACGCTACCAATAACCCTTACTTCCTGATCCTCATTTCTGTTAAGAATATTTGAATTTAAAGCAAGTTGAGATAAGTTGTTAAAGTCTACACCACCATCTCCTTCGATATCTAAAGAACCATCTTCATTAAAAGGGTTAACTTCTGGTCTAGCAAGATATGCAGCTAAGAAAGGGTTAGCTAGATTTCCTGAACTTTCTGATGCAGCAAAATTATTGCTACTGTAAGAAGCATTAAATTGAGTTGTTGCCTCAAATTTATCATTTGGTTTTACAGTGTTGTTACTTCTAAAAGAAAAACGTTGTAAGTCACTACCTCTTGTAATACCTTCTTGCTCAAAATATTGAATAGAGTTAAAAGTAGTTGCTTTTTCACTACCTGATGTCCATGTTAATTCTTGAGTATTTGTTCTTCCTTTTCTAAAGAAAACATCTATCCAATCTGTATTAGGACTTGCTTGGATTAATGCTTCAAATTCTTCATCAGTTAAACTACCTAAATCAGGGTTATCAACATTACTAATGTTGTTATCTCTTTGAAAAGTTAAGTACTGTCTTGTGTTTAGTACGTCAAATCCAGGAGATGTATTTTCACTAATACCATAAAGCGACCTGTATGTAAATTCTGGTGCAGCTTCATATTTTCCAGATTTTGTTGTAATTACAACAACTCCACCTGCAGCACGGTTTCCGTATAATGCACTCGCTGAAGCATCTTTTAATATAGATACGTTTGCAATATCATTAGAGTTAATGTTTCTAAAAGTATCTTCATCTACAGGGATTCCATCAATTACAAAAAGAGGTTCTGTTTGACCACTAATAGAATTTCTACCTCTAATAGTAATAGTACCACTAGCTCCTGGTTGCCCAGAAGTGGTTTGAGCATTAAGTCCTGCTGCTTGCCCTTGAAATAATTGATCTACAGAAGCAATAGGCACTTGCGAAATCTCTTCTGCCTCAATTACTGAGATTGCAGAAGATACAGTTTCTTTAGTCTGAGTACCGTATGCCACAACTACCACTTCGTCAAGAGTATTGTCTTGAGCAAGAGCTAAGTTAATAGTTGTTTGTCCTCCTACTACAATCTCTTGACTAGCATATCCTACATAACTAAAAACGAGTACATCTGTTGGACTTGCATTTATCGAGTAATTACCATCAAAATCGGTTTGTGTTCCTGTACTCGTTCCTTTTACAAGAACACTTGCCCCTGGTAAGGGTCCGTTCTCTTCAGAAACTGTTCCGGAAACAGTTGTTTGGGCAAATGTTACTTGCACCACAAACGCTAGTAAAAGCGTTAAAATTCCACTAAACTTTGTTTTCATTTTTATAAATTATTTGAATTAGCCAACGCCAAAAGTCACAATAAAAAGTTAATTACACAACTATTTATTCCTAAAATTTAGTTTTTTTTTAAGAGAATTGATGTGGTTGGAAACTTGCTAAAAACGGATGGCTAATTGAAAATGAAGTTTGGTGTTGTTGAAATCAAAATTTTGATTTTCGTTTTTACCATTTGCTATTACTATCTTTAAAACGCCTGCTTTAGTTCTTATGCCTGTTCCTATGCCAAAACTAAAGAGGTTTTGTTCTTGATTGTTTATTTCATTTTCAAAATAGCCTAAGTCTATTAAACTATGTACATATAGACTTTGGTTGAGTACGTATCTATACTCTGTGTTTATATGGCTCAAAAAATTAGCAAAAATGCTGTTCTACTCAAACCCTCTAATGCTTGTAATTCCTCCAAAACGATACAGTTCATTCGTTAAGTAGTTATCAGACCATAATGATTTGGTAATGCTTCTTATATGAATTAGATTGTTTTTATTAAGATTAATGATTGTACTAGCTTCTAGCTCTGCGCTTAGCTGTTGTTGTGTCTGATCTGTTGTTCTGTTTCCTAAACCGCTGTTTATGGATAAATGTGTTTTGGTTGGAAAAAAATAATTATCTTGAGTCTTGTTATATTCTCCTGTGATGAGGAGCTTATTTGCAGTGTAATCTGCTGTTGTGCTAGGAGAGGTTACTAGATTGTCTTGAAGATTTTCTGATTGTGTAGCTAGATACCCTACGCTTGTTTTAGTAGTGGCAGAAATATTGTAAAATGCTTTTATCTCTTGATTGGTAATAGAGAATGTGCTGTCCTTCCTAAAAAGAGCTAGCTTGGCTTCGGCTCCTATAGGGCTCTTAAATAAATAAGGGAGTGAAATGGTTGCATTAAGTTGCGATTGGTCGCCTCCATCGCTTTTGTAGTTCAATAAAAAGGTTTCTCCGTAATTAAAGTTATTTGTGAGTTGGAGGTCTATATAGCCGTTTAATCTTAAGTTATTTGTAGCTTCATCAGAGGTGAATCCTATAAATCCATCAAAACGATTACTAATTACTTGCTCTAAATAAAAATATAC
>CAZJRA010000110.1:0-5727 GCA_964548335.1 uncultured Flavobacteriaceae bacterium
ACGTTCTTTATTCTCCTTAGTACTCGTCTCTAATATTTCTGATACAAGCTCGTGATTTGCATTTACCACTAGATTGTACATTTCTGGCATATTACCCATTCCAAACATACCGCCGCCACCGCCGCTTTGTTGCATCTCTTTCATACGACGCATAAACTCAGGTTGAGTGATAATAAATGGAGCTGCATTACTATCCATAGCTTCCATTTGTACTGTATAAGACGTATCTGCAATAGCTTCTGTAATAGCTGTTTTTACAGTCTCTTTTTGTTCATCAGATAATTTAGAGATCTGCTCTTCATCCTTTTTAATTAAGTTATCTACGTGATCTCCATCTACACGCACAAAAGAAACATTTTCTTTACTTGTCTCTAGTTTTTGGATTAAGTGACTTACAATAGGAGAATCTAATAATAAGACTTCATACCCTTTGTCTTTAGCACTTTGGATATACGCGTGTTGTGCGTCTTTATCACTAGCGTATAATACAACTAGCTTATCATCTTTATCTGTTTGAGAATCTTTAATTTTCGCCTCAAGCTCTTCCCAGGTAAAATACGTATCATCTACAGTTGGGTATAGCGCAAACTTGTCTGCTTTTTCAAAGAATTTATCTTCAGAAAGCATACCGTACTCAATAACCACTTTAATATCGTTCCATTTCTTTTCAAAATCTTCACGATCATTCGTAAAAAGAGACTTTAACTTATCTGCCACTTTACGTGTGATATATCCTGAGATTTTCTTTACGGCACCATCTGCCTGTAAGTAACTTCTAGAAACATTTAACGGAATATCTGGAGAGTCTATCACCCCACGAAGCATCGTTAAAAATTCTGGCACAATACCCTCTACATTATCTGTTACAAAAACTTGATTTTGATACAGTTGTATACGGTCTTTTTGAGCATTCATATCCTGGCCTAATCTAGGGAAGTATAAAATACCTGTAAGATTAAAAGGGTAATCTACATTAAGATGAATATTAAAGAGAGGCTCCTCAAATTGCATAGGATACAACTCTCTGTAAAAATCTTTATAATCCTGATCTTCTAGATCTGCTGGTTGTTTTGTCCAAGCTGGTGCAGGATTATTAATGATGTTATCTACTTCTTTTGTAGGCGCTGGATCTTCTTCCTTAGCTCCTTCTAATTTAGGAAGTGTTTCTGTTCTCGTTCCAAACTTAATTGGAACAGGCATAAACTTATTATACTTAGTTAAGAGTTCATTAATACGTGCTTCTTCTAAAAACTCTGTACTATCTTCTGCTATATGAAGTATAATTTCAGAACCACGATCTTCCTTCTCCCCTTCTACAAGAGTAAACTCTGGAGAACCATCACAAGTCCAATGAGCTGCAGCAGCTCCTGTATGAGACTTTGTAATAATCTCTACCTTATCTGCCACCATAAAAGCTGAGTAAAACCCAAGTCCAAAATGACCTATAATACCAGACTCCTTAGCACCATCTTCGTATTTATTTAAAAACTCTTCGGCTCCAGAAAAAGCAACTTGATTAATATATTTTTCTACCTCATCTGCCGTCATCCCAAGACCTTGATCTATAATATGGATTTTCTTGTTCTCCTTATCTACTTTAATTTCAATTTGAGGGTTACCATACTCGGCTTTAGACTCCCCTATACTCGTAAGGTGCTTTAGTTTTAGCGTAGCATCTGTCCCATTAGATACTAATTCCCTAAGGAATATCTCGTGATCACTGTATAAGAACTTCTTAATAAGCGGAAAGATATTCTCTACCGATACATTAATTTTTCCTGTTGACATATGTGTTTAATTTTTTGAATTTAATAAATACGCTTACGCGAAAGCAAAACAAGTACCAAGGCCAACAAAGTGACAAGATGACATTACTATCGCTACTTTTAAGGACTGAGTTGGAAATTGAAGAACATAAATACAGAGTAAATAAAACACTAATTAAGGAGGGATACGTGTTAATTGGGCCTACGTAAGTTACATATTACAACAGCACGTCGTGTTTCTCCATAAGCTATTGATACATAAGCACTTTAACCATTACACAGTGTAGCTCTATTTATTTCAAAAAAAATGAATCAACTTTAACAATATATTTTGTTTAACAAAAATCAATAAATGATAAACAGTTTGTATCTTTATCTAATAAATAAACGATTATGGCAACCACTAAGAAAACGACTAAAAAGAAACTCACGCAAAACGATATCGTTGCAATGTATATGGATCATATACTAGAGCATGGTAAGCAACCTATTACCGTCTATAAGTTTTGTAAAGACCATAAGATAGAAGAGCAAGAGTTTTATAATTACTTTGGTTCTTTTCAAGGACTACGAGAACATATATGGATAGCGCTATATGGTAGTACACTAGCAACACTACATAAAGATAAGGAGTTTGATAACTATGCGAATAAGGACAAAATGTTATCCTTTTTCTTCACCTTATTTGGGAATTTAACTGCCAATAGAAGTTATGTGTTATTTGTTCTTCAAGAGCATAAGATGCTCCTTAAGAATATGGAACAACTTAAAGGCTTACGTCATAAAGTCAGAGCTTTTGCATCAGAACTAATTGAGACTAGTAACGATGCTAAGACATATAAAATAACTAAAAATCCAACTCAAATATTTGCAGAAGGTGCTTGGTTACAGTTTCTATTTTTACTCAAGTATTGGATGGATGATAATTCTCCTGCATTTGAAAAAACAGATGTGGCAATAGAAAAATCTGTGAAAGCCATTTTTGATGTATTTGAGACAACTCCACTAGAAAGTATTCTAGATTTTGGAAAATTTTTAGTGAAGGAAAATTTTACTTCCGCGAAAGCGTAATCAGCCTATGAAAACAATAGATCACATACCTACTAATAAGCTACAACGCGCCACCAAGTTAGTAAAAACGGGTGCCAAAGTAGGCGTTAACTACGTGAAGTATTATGGCGAAAAAGTCGTAAATCCTTCGTTATCCAAAGAAAAACTCAATGAGGACAACGCCGAAGATATTTACGACGGCCTCAAAAGCTTAAAAGGAAGCGCACTTAAAGTAGCACAAATGCTTAGTATGGAAAAGAACATTATGCCACGCGCATATGTTGAGAAATTTTCTCTATCTCAGTTTAGTGTACCTCCGCTTTCTGCTCCATTAGTAAGAAAGACATTTAAAAAATATCTAGGTAAATATCCAGAAGATTTATTTGATACGTTTGTGGCACAAAGTGTTAATGCGGCTAGTATAGGCCAGGTGCATCAAGCCACGCTAAATGGAAAAAAACTTGCTGTAAAAATCCAATACCCTGGAGTAGCAGACAGCATTAGCTCTGATCTTGCTCTTGTAAAACCTATTGCTTCTCGTATGTTTAACCTACAGGGCAAAGGCAAAGAAAAATACTTTAAAGAGATAGAAGACAAACTTCTGGAAGAGACTAACTATAATCTTGAACTTGCTCAAAGTATCGCGATGTCAGAAGATTGTAAGCATATTCCAAATCTTAATTTCCCAGAATATTATCCCGATTTATCTAGTGAGCGTATTCTCACGATGGATTGGATGACTGGAGAGCATTTAAGCGAGTTTGTGACTCATAATAACAATCAGGAAGTGTCAGATAATTTAGGTCAGGCATTGTGGGATTTTTATATGTATCAGATGCACGTGCTTAAACGAATGCACGCAGACCCGCATCCAGGTAATTTCTTGGTAAATAAAGACAACGAGCTTATAGCAATAGACTTTGGATGTATAAAGCAAGTACCTGAAAGTTTTTATGTGCCTTACTTTGAGCTCGCAGAAAAGAAAAACATAAACAATCCTGAAGTCTTCAAACAAAAATTATACGAACTAGAAATTCTAATTGAAGAGGACGGCCCAAAAGAAGTAGCGTTTTTTTCGGCTTTGTTTCACGAGATGTTGAGTTTATTTACAGAGCCTTTTCACGAAGAAAATTTTGATTTTAATAACACCGATTTTTTTGATCGTATCGCTGCCTTAAGCGAAAAATATAGCAAAGACACACAAATCCGAAAAATGAACGGAAATCGTGGTAGCAAGCACTTCTTGTACATAAACAGAACCTTTTTTGGGCTCTATAACTTGATGCACGATCTAGGCGGCAAGGTTAAAGTTCATAATTATAAAAACTATATCCCTAAGACTAAGGTGGCTTAGTATCATAATTGTGTCGTGCATCTTGCAAGACAGTTATTGGTTAGGTTAATTCAAAAGGAGTACTTTTAATCGGGTACTCCTTTTTTATTACTGTGCACACATACAAAACGTGCAGCGCTAGTTTTTTAAAACCTAGCTAAAAACGATATATTTGTTACTCACGCTTTCGCGAAAGCTTAATCAGCATAACACCCGATAGCGTTGTTTTAATAAAGACATTTTTTATGTACAATTCTAAAATTGCCGGTCTAGGTGCATATGTTCCTGAAAATATAGTTACTAATGACGATCTATCTCAAAAGATGGATACCAATGATGCTTGGATACAAGAACGTACTGGTATTAAAGAGCGTCGCCATATAAAAAAAGGAGATGGTAACACTACGGCAAAAATGGGTGTAAAAGCTGCTCAAATAGCCATAGAGCGAGCAGGTTTAACTACGCAAGATATAGATATGATAGTCTTTGCTACCCTAAGTCCCGACTATTACTTTCCTGGATGTGGCGTACAAGTACAGCATCTTATGGGAATGAAAACAATACCTGCATTAGATGTACGTAACCAATGTAGTGGCTTTGTATATGCACTAGCCACGGCAGACCAGTTTATTAAAACAGGAATGTATAAAAATGTGCTCGTAATAGGATCTGAAAATCATAGTGGCGGTTTAGATTTTAGTACTAGAGGTAGGTCTGTTTCTGTTATTTTTGGCGATGGTGCTGGGGCTGCTGTACTTTCTAGAGAAGAAGATACCTCTAAAGGAGTACTCTCTTCACACTTACATAGCCAAGGGGAACACGCCCTCGAGCTTTGCCTACAAGGCCCTAGTACAGAGTATTGGGTACCTCAAATTATAGAAGAAAATCCACAAGAAAACATACCTTATTTTCCGTATATGAACGGACAGTTTGTGTTTAAAAACGCAGTGTCACGCTTTTCTGAAGTTATTATGGAAGGTTTAAGTAAAAATAAACTCACTCCAGATGATATTGATATGCTTATCCCACACCAAGCCAACTTTCGTATCTCGCAGTTTGTCCAGAAAAAATTTGGTTTAAGTGATGACCAAGTGTATAATAACATTCAAAAATACGGGAACACAACTGCAGCTTCTATCCCTATCGCCCTCACCGAAGCCTGGGAGAACGGAAAAATTAAAGAAGGAGATACTGTAGTATTAGCCGCTTTTGGAAGTGGTTTCACCTGGGCGAGTTCTATAATAAAGTGGTAATGGCTAGTTTTTAGCTATTAGCAAAAAACTTTACATCTCCCAAGACGAATCCTGTTATAGCGATTATAAGCTATCGCCTACCTCTACTCCTATTTTTGTTATCACTATTAGCACTTGAAGAACCTCTTGAACGGCCTGACCTATTAGTATTACTACTTCTATTATTAGAATTTTGTGGACGTCGCCCTCTACCCTGTCCCTGTTTAATAGGTGCTGTAGAAGCATTAGGATCTGGCTCAAAACCTTCAATAATCTCAACAGGTAATTTTAAACCTGTAAGCTTTTCGATACTTTTTAAGTAAGATGTTTCATCAGCACTTACTAG
>CAZJRA010000111.1:0-5725 GCA_964548335.1 uncultured Flavobacteriaceae bacterium
GTATAAAGTCTCTATAGCTTCATTAATCATAGGCATAAGAATACGGTTAGCTACAAAACCAGGGTAATCATTTACCTCTGTAGGAGTTTTACCTAATTGTTTAGATAAGTCCATTATAGTATTTGTAACCTCATCACTTGTATTATATCCTCGTATGATTTCTACAAGTTTCATAATAGGCACAGGATTCATAAAGTGCATTCCTATTACCTTATCAGGTCTTGAGGTAGCAGCAGCAATCTGTGTAATAGAGATAGAAGAGGTATTACTAGCAAGAATAGTATCTTTTGCAGTAGCCTCGTCTAGTTGCTTAAATATTTTAAGTTTAAGGTCTAAGTTTTCTGTTGCAGCTTCTACAACAAGACTTGCGTACTCTACACCAGAAGCAATGTCTGTATGTGTAGTGATATTAGCGAGTGTTTGTTCTTTATCTGCTTCAGATATTCTCTCTTTAGCAACCATACGGTCTAAGTTTTTAGAAATGGTCGCCATACCTCTATCTAAAGAGTCTTGTGAGATATCTATAAGTTGTACTTTAAAACCGCTTTGAGCAAACGTATGAGCAATACCATTACCCATTGTTCCTGCTCCTATAACTGCTATATTTTTCATAATAATTTCCGTGTAGTCGGATATTTAGTTGTTGAACATTAATTTTATATGTTGCCTACTTATAGGTAGGAATACTTTCTTAGTTAAAAATCTGCAATAATCATTTTCGCAACACGCAAGGCGTCTGTTCCAGCATCTAAAGATACGATAGGAGTAGTGTTTTCCTTTATTGCTTTCGCGAAAGCATCTAACTCATCAAGAATCGCATTATTAGATTGTACTTCAGGGTTGTCAAAATAAATTTGCTTTTTCACTCCCTCTGCGTTTTGTAATACCATAGCAAAATCATCAGGGCTTTCTGGTGCATCTTGCATTTTTACGACTTCTACCTTTTTCTCTAGAAAATCTACCGAAATGTAAGCGTCTTTCTGAAAAAAGCGAGACTTCCTCATATTCTTAAGCGAAATGCGGCTTGCTGTAAGATTTGCTACACAACCGTTTTCAAACTCAATACGCGCATTGGCTATGTCGGGAGTGGCA
Source organism: uncultured Flavobacteriaceae bacterium (assembly GCA_964548335.1). Taxonomy (GTDB): domain Bacteria; phylum Bacteroidota; class Bacteroidia; order Flavobacteriales; family Flavobacteriaceae; genus Dokdonia. The sequence continues at coordinate 1,093 of CAZJRA010000111.1, forward strand.
CTTATAACAGATACACCACTAGCAGATACTTTTGCCACAGGGCTTTTTACCACACTTAGTATAGCGTCTATATCGTGTATCATTAGGTCTAGCACCACGGGTACATCTGTTCCTCTAGGGTTAAACTCTGCAAGGCGATGTGTTTCAATAAACATAGGACTCTTTATACTTTCCTTTACCGCAGTAAAAGCAGGGTTAAAACGCTCTACGTGTCCTACCTGTCCCATCACTTTATGTTTTTTAGCTAAAGCAATAAGCTCTTGTGCTTCTTCTAGTTTATGGGTAATAGGTTTTTCTATAAATAAATGCTTTCCAGCTTCTATTACTTTTTTTGCTCCATCATAATGAAAAGAAGTAGGGGTCACAATATCTATCATGTCGCACTCTGCAATGAGAGCTTCCTCACTGTCAAAAGCTTTGTAACCAAACTCTTCTTCGATTTTAGAACGAACCTCAGGGGAGGCATCATAAAACCCTATGAGCTCATATTTATCTGATAGTTGTAAAAGTTTTAAATGTATTTTTCCTAAATGTCCTGCACCTAGTACACCAGCTTTAAGCATAGTTCTTGAAGTTTTTACAAAAATACGGTTATTTATAGAAATAAATTTAATGTATTTATCCTAGTTAAGTATATGGTAAATGTGCAATTTACTTGTATTTTTATGGGCGATGAAAGATACAATGCGCCATCAAGGTAAAAGACGCCAATTAATCCAAATATTAATAGATAAAGGGATAAAGAATAAGGCTGTGTTAGATGCGATAGGAAAGATACCTAGACATTTATTTATGGATAGTAGTTTTGAAGACCACGCTTATCAAGACAAGGCTTTTCCTATTAGTGCGGACCAAACGATATCGCAACCGTATACAGTAGCGTTTCAGAGCGAACTATTAGAAGTGTCTCAAGGAGACCAAATTTTAGAAATAGGAACGGGGAGTGGCTTTCAAACTGCGGTACTTTGTGAATTAGGAACAAAAGTGTACTCTATAGAACGCCAGCAAGAACTTTTTAAAAAAACCAAACTCTTTTTACAAAAGCTTAACTACAGGCCTAAGTATTTAAGCTTTGGAGATGGATATAAGGGATTACCAGAATACGCTCCTTTTGATAAGATTATAGTAACGGCAGGAGCTCCTTATGTACCTAAGCCGTTGTTGAGTCAACTTAAAATAGGAGGGAGATTGGTTATTCCAGTAGGAGACGACCCACAGATAATGACTTTATTTGTACGACAATCTGCGACTAAATTCGAAAAGAAAGAATTTGGTGAATTTCGATTTGTACCTTTGTTAGAAGATAAGAATTAAGCCCTTTTATGGAGTTTTCATCTAAACTATTAGAAAATGCTGTGTATCATATGTCTCAATTGCCAGGCGTAGGTAAACGTACGGCACTTAGGCTCGTATTACACTTACTTAAACAGCCAGAAACACAAACGCACCAGATGGCAGAAGCTCTTTTAGCAATGCGTAATGATATTAAGTTTTGCGAAAAATGCCATAATATATCAGACGTAAAGCTTTGTGAGATTTGTGCAAATCCTAATAGAGATGAATCTGTTATCTGTGTAGTAGAAGACATTAGAGATGTAATGGCTATAGAGAACACTAGCCAATATAAAGGCTTATATCACGTGTTAGGAGGTAAGATTAGTCCGTTGGACGGCGTTGGTCCTCAAGACCTCACTATTATCTCTCTTGTAGATAAAGTAAAGAACGCACAGGTAAAAGAAATTATTTTTGCGCTAAGCTCAACATTAGAAGGAGACACTACCAATTTTTATATTTATAAACAAATAGAGCCGTATAATATCCAAACGTCTACCATTGCTAGAGGTATCTCTGTGGGTGACGAGCTAGAATATGCAGATGAGGTAACACTAGGTAGAAGTATTTTGCACAGAGTCCCTTTTGAAACTTCCTTAAAGAATTAGAGTAGCCTTTAACCTCCCTATGAAACAACTATCTATCGTTATTGTAAATTATAATGTTGTTCATTTTCTTGAGCTCTGTCTAAGTAGTGTTTTTAAAGCAATTACTAAGCTAGATGCAGAGGTGATTGTGGTAGATAATGCCTCTAGTGATACAAGTTGTGATATGGTAAGACAGCGTTTTCCTAAGGCTGTATTAATAGCTAATAAAGATAATGTAGGTTTTGCTACGGCAAATAACCAAGGGGTTGCTGTCTCACAAGGCGAGTATGTGTGTATTCTTAATCCGGATACGGTGGTAGGAGAAACTGTTTTTGACGAGGTATATGCTTACGCGAAAAAACTAGCGACGCAACATATTCCTGTAGGTACAATAGGAGTTCGTCTTGTAGATGGTACCGGAAACTTTTTGCCCGAGTGTAAACGCAATCTACCCACGCCCAAGGTTGCTTTTAATAAGTTGTTTGGTTCCGGAGATGCCTATTATGCTCGTGATGTAAAACCAGACGGTCGCGGAAAAATACACGTACTCGTGGGAGCCTTTATGTTTATGACTAAAAAGGTGTATCAAGAAGCAGGAGGCTTTGATGAGCAATACTTTATGTATGGAGAAGACATAGACTTGTCACATACCATTACACAGTTAGGATACGAAAATCATTATTTAGGAGACCAAACGGTAATTCATTTTAAAGGAGAGAGTACTGCAAAAAATGCGGTTTATAGAGAGCGTTTTTACAATGCAATGGGCATTTTTTATAATAAACACCTTAAAAGTAATTTTATAGAAGGAGGTATTGTAAACTTTGGGTTATGGTATGCTAAAAAATTTCATAGGAAGACAGCTTCTGTAAAACAGATAACAGAAAAAGCACCTCAAAAGTATGTGGTGATTAGTAAGAATACAACTTTAGTAGAGACTATTCAGAAATTACTAGAAGTAGAGGTTGTGCAAGAGGAGAATGTATCACTACTAGAAAGGGATGTAGCCTATCTATTTGATATGAGAATAATGAGCTATAAAGACTGTATACAGTATATGTTATCAAGCTCTGATGGAGGCTCTCGGTTTAAATTTATACCTCAAGATAGTACCTTTGCTTTAGGAAGTAATAGTAGTGAAGGAAGAGGGAAACTCCTGCGATGGTAATTACATAAATTAGTTAATTATTAAAAAAAGTGCACTATAATTAGTATATTCGCAAAATATAGATAAAAAACATCTTTAAAATACGAAAATGGCAAGAATTGAACTAAAGCTACCTAAGATGGGAGAGAGTGTTGCAGAAGCAACATTAACAACTTGGCTTAAAGAAATAGGCGATACTGTTGAGGCAGATGAAGCTGTTTTAGAAATAGCTACAGATAAAGTAGATAGTGAAGTGCCAAGTGAGGTAGATGGAGTATTAGTAGAACGTTTTTTTGAAGTAGATGATGTAGTTGCAGTAGGAGAAACTATTGCTATTATAGAGACTAGTGGAGAAGATGGTGCGACTCAAACGAGTGAAGTGAAAACCGCAACTCCTGCAGAGCCAGTAGCAGCTATAGAGGCAAGTATGAGTAAGGCAAAAGAAACAGTAGCTCCTGTAGCAACAGTAAGTTCTGGAACTCGTTTCTATTCGCCTCTTGTAAAAAAGATGGCTACTACAGAAGGGATAGACCAAGCAGAGCTAGATGCAATTCCAGGAACAGGAAAAGAAGGACGTGTTACAAAAGGAGATATGTTACAGTATCTTGAAACACGTGGTAAAGAGCAGCCTAAAGCAGCTAGTGCACCAAAATCGGCGTCAAAACCAGCAGCAGCTAAAGTAGCAGCCTCTCCAATAAGTGTAAATGGAGAAGATGAGATTATAGAGATGAGCCGTATGGGTAAACTCATATCTCACCATATGATGGCATCTGTACAAACAAGTGCACACGTACAATCGTTTATAGAAGCAGATGTAACTAATATATGGAATTGGCGTAAAAAGGTAAAAGCTAGTTTTGAAAAGAGAGAAGGAGAGAGGCTTACGTTTACACCTATATTTATGGAAGCTATCGCAAAGGCGATTCGTGATTTTCCTATGATTAACATCTCTTTAGATGGTGACCGTATTATTAAAAGAAAAAATATAAACTTAGGAATGGCCGCTGCTCTTGCAGATGGTAATCTTATTGTTCCTGTTATAAAAAATGCAGACCAACTTAATCTTGTAGGGATGGCAAAAGCTGTAAACGACCTTGCTACAAGGTCTCGTAATAGCAAACTTAAGCCAGACGACACACAGGGAGGTACTTATACGGTAACTAACATAGGTACTTTTGGAAGCGTTATGGGAACTCCTATTATTAATCAGCCGCAAGTAGCTATTCTTGCATTGGGAGCAATACGTAAAGTGCCTGCAGTTATAGAAACACCTGACGGTGACTTTATAGGAATCCGTATGAAAATGTTTTTATCACACTCTTACGACCATAGAGTCGTAAATGGTGCTTTAGGAGGAGAGTTTGTAAAGCGTGTAGCAGAGTATCTAGAAGCTTGGGATGTAAATAGAGAGGTATAATCATAGTGATTATTTTGTTTTAGTGATTTCTCGTATTTAGCGTAAGCTAAGTATAATCTATTAGGTGCATTTTCCTTAGATGACTACTTTCTAAATAATGGGAGTTTGTGGTATTAACCATAATTATGAAAACATCCTGACATTAAAAGG
>CAZJRA010000112.1:0-5708 GCA_964548335.1 uncultured Flavobacteriaceae bacterium
AGCCGGTATCTTTATCTCATAGTCATCTACAAGAACCTCAAGCACGCCACTTATTTTATACCCATCGTTATTCTTAATAATCTTGGCTTTTACTTCCATAGGTTTTGTGATACCTCGTAAGGTAAAATTACCTTTAATAATTCTTGTTTGCTCTTCGGCTGTAGCACGATCAAATCCTAATATTTCCCCTTCAAATAATGCTTTTGGATATAAATCTGATTCTATATAACTTTCATTGAAGTGCTCATACATTAATGATTTTTCAAATTTAAAAGCCCTCATTAATATCTGCACCCCAATTTTATTGGTTTCGGGATAAAAAAGACTTAAAACCTGATCATTTGAAGCTTCAATATTTTCCACGGAAGTGTATGAAAAAAAAGTTAACTCGCCCTGCCTAGTTATATATTCTTGCTGTGCACTCGCGCTAGCAAAGCAAAAAAGGCAACACAATAAAAAGAATGATAGTTTACTCATAAACTTCTGATAGGATAATGCAATTTAATAAAATAGTATCTTTTAAAAAGCCTTTAAGCATACCTTTAACTTGTATTTTATCTCCATTTTTTAAAAGAGTTACTATAGGATTCTGATCTTCTTGCAATTCACAAAGAACAAAAGTATCTACTTCAGAACCTTTAAGAAACAACGTATATCTACCTTTCTTATAAGTTACTTTGTGCAAAATCCCCTCTACCTCAATAGCTTTCTCAATATATGACGAAAAATTTATACTATCCTTAACCCCAAAACTTCGTGACAATTCATCTGTATGTATACTAATTTCTGTTTTAGCTTTCCTTATATCTAACGTAGGTGCATTATATACGTACAAGCCTACTATTAACAACAAAGTAAAGACTACGAGTGTTAGTATAATAGGTTTTGTATGTGTATGTTTAGAGTCCATTAGTATATTAAAAAATGAGGCCTTATCTTGAATCAAAAGTAAAGGAATAAAGCAATAATCGTCGCTTCTTAAATTAAAAATAGCTTAAAGCGGAAATTTTAAATCTAAAAGTGAATCCTGACACCCTAAAATTTACGCTCTTAGAATACAAAGTGTTAATTTAGCCTATATACAAGTAAAACTCGTAATGAAAAATTATCCTTACTATCTCTATACTACTATTGGATTTGTATTTCTATACACGCTCATTACCATCATATCTACTTCGTTCTTCACACGTATAAGCTTTGAGAATAAACTCTCAAAAAACATTGAAGTCGCACAGCAAAAAGCTAATTTATTAAGTACCTTAAGTGAAGGCCCTTTAGCTGAAGATTCAAAAAACAAACTTAAAGCTCGCATTCAAAAGAGTATTACGTCTACTAATAATCAGATGATTTTTAATTCTGTACTCGATTGGTCAGGAAAGTATATCTGTTATCCTAATAAAAAAGAAATTGGTAAAGCTCCTTTAGAAAAAGACGCACTACAGTTAGGTTCTCAAGAAAAACTCAACGGAAAAATACTGTACGACTTTGTCTTTAACAATACTAATAAAGGGTCATCCCCTATTATTTTTCTAAGCCCTGTAAAAGATTCTGACTGGATTATTGCAAGTCATATCAACAATAATAAACTCACAGAGGATTTTTCTAACTTTAAGAATAGATTATACGGCACTCTTGCTCTTATTGGACTGATAAGTTTACTTTTCATAATTATCTCTCTTAGAGCTATTAGTATATACTACCAAAAACTCTTCACGGCAAAAAGCTCTCAACTAGAAGACAGGGTACTCAGCATTTCCAAACTAAATCTTTCTTTAGAGAATTACCAAAAAAGTCTAGAAGATTTTACCTCAGGACAAAAAGAAAATCAGATAGAAAAGCCAATAGAGGAAACATCTGAAACAGACAATCAAAAAATAAAACACCGTATTCTCACCTATGTAAGAGATGAGATTTTACCAGTTGCCACAGAGGACATTGCCTATATTTATGTAGAGAATACTATTACTTATATTATACGTAAAGATGGTAAAAGATCTACTTCTGGAGAGAGTTTAGACCTCATCCATTCTTACTTGGATAATCGTTTTTTCTTTAGAGTAAATCGTCAGATTATTGTAGCCATTACAGCTATTAATACAATTACAAAATACGGTAACAGCAAACTTAAAATACAAGTACAACCCACGTCTGAAATAGATATCATTATTGGAAAAAATAAAGCAGCTGCTTTTAAACAATGGCTAGACTTCTAAGTATATTAGTCTCTATTTCCTTTCTGATACGCTCCCGAAAATCCCTTTAAATTGACTGCTCTTAAGCACGATGTCTCTCGCAAGCTAATAAAGTGTTCTTAAGTAACATTGCAATAGTCATAGGGCCTACGCCTCCTGGCACAGGTGTGATAAAAGATGCTTTTTTACTTACATTCTCAAAATCTACATCTCCTGTAATATAATACCCTCGCTCTCTAGTTTCATCAGGCACTCTTGTAATTCCTACGTCAATAATCACTGCATCATCCTTAACCATCTCGGCCTTAAGGAATCCTGGCACCCCAAGAGCAGTAATAATAATATCTGCTTGAGACGTGATTTGAGTAATATTCTTAGTATGACTATGAGTTAAAGTAACTGTAGAGTTTCCTGGAAATCCTTTACGTCCCATAAGAATACTCATAGGTCGACCTACAATGTGGCTTCTTCCTATAACCACAGTATGTTTCCCTTTTGTATCTACTTGATATCTTTCAAGCAATTCTAAAATTCCAAAAGGAGTTGCTGGAATAAAGGTGCTCATATCCAATGCCATTTTCCCAAAGTTTGTTGGATGGAAACCATCTACATCCTTACAAGGGTCTACCGCAAGTAATACTCTTTGAGTATCTATTTGTGGAGGCAAAGGTAACTGTACGATAAAACCATCTATCTCAGGATTATCATTAAGTTCGTGTATTTTATCTAGTAACTCTATCTCACTCGTAGTACTAGACATTTTTACTAAAGTAGAGTCAAAGCCTACGCGTTCACACGCTTTTACTTTACTTCCTACATACGTTAAACTTGCTCCATCATTTCCTACAATAATTGCGGCTAAGTGAGGTACTTTTTCCCCATTAGCTTTCATTTTTGAGACCTCATCTTTGATCTCATTTTTAATATCGTTAGAAGTCTTTTTTCCGTCTAGAATAGTCATTCAGTTACTTTTGGAAATGATTAAATTATTATTGTCGCATACCTTTCATTGCCTGCATCATCTTACGACCTCCGCCGCCTTGCATCATCTTCATCATCTTACTCATTTGATTAAACTGCTTAAGCAATTGGTTTACTTGTTGTACAGAGGTTCCAGACCCTTTTCCTATACGTTTTTTACGACTTGCATTAATAGTTGCTGGATTTGTACGCTCTTCTGGAGTCATAGAGTGAATGATCGCTTCTATATGCTTAAAAGCATCATCATCTATATCTACATCCTTCATCATTTTACCTGCTCCAGGAATCATCCCCATTAAGTCTTTCATATTACCCATTTTCTTCACCTGCTGGATCTGCTTAAGGAAATCATCAAAACCAAATTGATTTTTTGCAATCTTCTTTTGAAGCTTTCTAGCTTCTTCTTCATCAAACTGTTCTTGCGCTCTTTCCACAAGCGATACAACATCTCCCATTCCAAGAATACGATCTGCCATACGAGAAGGATAGAAAACATCTATCGCTTCCATCTTCTCTCCTGTACCAATAAACTTTATAGGCTTATTTACTACAGATTTAATAGAAATAGCGGCTCCTCCACGTGTATCCCCATCCAACTTCGTAAGGATAACTCCGTCAAAATTAAGGGTGTCATTAAAGGCTTTTGCAGTGTTCACTGCATCTTGCCCCGTCATTGCATCCACAACAAATAATGTTTCTTGTGGCTTAATGGCATTATGAATATTTGCAATTTCAGTCATCATAGCTTCATCTACAGCTAGACGTCCTGCTGTATCGACAATAACAACATTGTGACCGTTTGCTTTCGCGAAAGCGATACCGTCCTGAGCTATTTTTACAGGATCACTTGTATCACGATCAGAATATACATCTACTTTTATAGACTCCCCCACAACGTGAAGTTGGTCAATTGCAGCTGGACGATATACGTCACACGCAACTAAAAGTGGTTTTTTAGTCTTTTTGGTTTTAAGGAAATTTGCTAGTTTACCAGAAAAAGTAGTCTTACCAGACCCTTGTAATCCAGACATTAAAACAACACTAGGCGATCCCGATAAGTTAATTCCTGCTGCATCACCACCCATAAGAAGTGCTAACTCATCTTTTACAATTTTAGTAAGAAGTTGACCTGGCTGTAAAGTCGTTAATACGTCTTGTCCTAACGCTTTATCCTTTACTTTGTTTGTAAAATCTTTAGCTATCTTAAAATTAACATCAGCATCTATCAATGCACGACGTATTTCCTTAAGAGTCTCTGCTACGTTTACTTCTGTTATACTTCCATGTCCTTTGAGAACATGAAATGCTTTATCTAACTTATCACTTAAATTATCAAACATAAATCTTTCCTAAAAATTGAAGAGTACAAATTTACAAATTTTGAGACGGTTTATCACAGTATAAAATGGATGTTTAATCAGAAAATGCAACTTCTTTTACAAAGTTTAAATTATTCAACAACTTTGGCTTAATCCCTAGTAAGCATAAGCTATACCGACATAGAACCCTATTTTTAAACAATGGTTTTTAAGGAAGTTAGATATCATTTCAGAAAAATTAGTTACAATAGTTTCGTTCACTCTTCCGTTTTAATTATACACTCACCGCTAGTAGTACTTCCCTCATCCTAGGTTTTACAAAGGGCAGAAACTGCATACTTTTATTTTATAAACCAAAAACTACGTATTATGAAAGCAATCATTTTTTATGGGGCAATGTTATTCGGGTTGACTACCATTTCTCAAAGCGAAACAAAGGTACTTACAACAAGTATTAAAATTGAAGATTTTATCACCCACATTGCATCTAAAGACGACAATGCTTCTGAGGAAAGAATCTATCTAGCCATAGAGACAGGAGAACAAGGACTTACTTTAGAAGAACGCTTTTACTTAGAGCAAGGAATAAAACTACTTTCCAAAAGAATCTCAGAAAACAGCCTTATAGCGATAGGCTGCTATGGTTCTCAAGACAGGCTCATTATTCCTTACACTCCGGTAAGTGAACTTACAGACATTACAACTGTATTAAACACCATCTCTTCACACAGCATTAAAACACAAACAGACGGGATAGACCTTGCATTTAATATGGCAGATTCAGAACTTAAGGAAGGCATTAAAAACACTGTCATTATCTTAAGAAACACGCCTAGTAAGCATAATTCTGAAAATACTATTTCAGCTACTATCGCTACTCCTATTACTCCTGAATTTTCTGACAAGAAGGAGAAGACAGCAACTGTTAATCACACTAAACTAGGAGGAGCAATTGCACTTACTGCAATTACTATTTTGCCTGATGTGCTACAAATAATTAAGAATTAATCGTTTGGCATTTCTTTTGCTTTAGGGTTTCCAACTAAATATGCATCTTTGTAAAAACGCAACTAATGATTAATAAAATAATACTTGCTATAGCATTATGCTTCTTAGGCAATAATTTAATAGCGCAAATAGGAGGAAATCAACGAGGGCTGAGAAATCAACAAGGGTTGAATCCTGTAAATGAAAGGATCGAACCTAACAAAGACAC
>CAZJRA010000113.1:0-5693 GCA_964548335.1 uncultured Flavobacteriaceae bacterium
ACATTTTAAAATGAGGATATACCATTTTGTTTTTGGCAGGTAGAGTAAGCCATAATTGAAATAATAATAAAGGGTTTTCTTTCTCGGTATCTAATAATGGGAACATCTCACTATGCTGTACGCCTTTACCTTCGGTCATCCATTGTACATCTCCATTTCCAAAACGTCCTGCAGCTCCTAGGCTATCACTATGATCTGCAAATCCTTCTTCTACAATAGTTACGGTTTCAAATCCACGATGCGGATGTGCAGGAAAACCTGGTACTGTTGTGCCGTGGTACATACGCCAACCGTCTTTTAATTGGAAGTCCATTCCTAGATTACGACCCTCTAATGGTGCATTTGGGCCTAGCTGAGCATTCCCTCGAGGATATTGATCCTTGTGGTAGGCACAAAATAAAAATGGATCCTGTGTTTGCCATTGTGGCCCAAGTTGCTTAATCTTTTTTATTGCAGACATATGATGTTTAATCTAGGTGAGTACTTTTTGTTGTTATTAACTCATTAATAAGTCAATAATAGGAGTAATGGCATTTAACTCTTCGTTTTGAGTTGTTACAGATTCTAAAACACTACTTCCTACTAATGTAAAGTTTTTTTGTAAAGCTTTAATGGTATCGATAGATTGGTTTATGGTAAGACCATCGGGCACGTTATAATAGGTTTGTGGATACTCTGTAGGCTCTAAACAATCAAAATCAAAATGAATGTAAAGGTGCGTGATATTCTTTCGCGTAAGCGTACCTACTAAATCATCTATATCTAGTGTTCTAGGATGATAAATAGCGTCTTTATCTAACCTCTGTTGTTCTGCCGTATCAATATCTCTAAGTCCTACATAATGTATTTGCGATGGCGTAATAAAGCTACTAAGTAAAGGATTCATTTTAGGTTCTCCTTCACCTAATAGGGTGCGTAATGGCATTCCGTGAAAATTACAACTTGCCGAATCACAAGGACGATTAATATCTGCGTGGGCATCAAACCAAATGACTCCTAGGTTAGCATATTTTTTATTGAGATAGGAGACAGGTACTATTTCTAGCCCACAGTCGCCACCTATAGTTTGTATCGTATGGGGTTGTTTGTTTTCTAAAATACTTTTAAAACGAGCAAGCTGCTCGTAAATAGCCGGGTAGTTGTTAATATGATACTCTTGTACTCCATCTTTTCCTGCAGCTAAGGTAGACAGCGGAATGTTTTGAAATACAGGATTGTCTAAATAGTCAAGAACAGCTTTTGCTCCAGACTCGATGCCTTTTCCTATACCAGCACCTTGCCATTGTGGGAAATAAATTTTCATTTAGTTTATTTTAAAATAATAACTATCAGGAATTTCGATTTTAGCATTAGCTTCTGGTAAACCTAAGGTTTTCCATTGAGTCGTTGTACTTAACGTAATTTCTTTATTGTTTATAGAAAGCCTTACGGGTAATTTAAAATGAGCTACTGTATTTGTAAATCTATAACGCATACTATTTTGTTCTATAGTATACTCAAAAGTGGGTATTCTAACTTCTCTTAGATATTGGTCAAAAAAACCTGAAAGGTCAAGGTCTAATTTTTCTTGTAAATAATTTTCTATTTGCTTAGAAGAAACCGTCTGGTGGTAAAAGTCTTTATTGAGCCCTCGTAATGTCTTGCGCCATAAGTCATCATTATTAACAACAGTTCGTAAGGTATGTAATATATTAGATCCCTTGTAATACATATCCTGCCCGCCTTCTTTGTTTTTTCCATATTCTCCTATAATAGGCTGATCATTTTGTATATTTTTTCTAAGTCCAACAACATATTGGTTAGCAGCTTCTTTGCCAAAATGATAGTCTAGATACAAGCTCTCTGCATAACAAGTAAAACCTTCGTGTATCCAGCCATATGCCACATCATTATTAGTAATATTATTTGCAAACCACTCATGTCCTGCCTCGTGTATAATGATATAGTCAAATTTTAGCCCTTGGCCAGTACCCGATAAATCATATCCTAAGTATCCATTTTTATAGCCATTACCGTAGGTTACAGAGCTCTGATGTTCCATACCCAAGTAAGGAGCTTCTACAAGCTTAAAACTATCTTCATAAAATGGATAAGGGCCTAGCCAATGCTCAAAGGCTTCCATCATTTTAGGAACTTGTTTAAACTGTTTTTGTGCTTTTTCTAGGTTATAATCTAGTACCCAATATTCTAAATCTAAATCTCCCTTCTTTCCTTTATAGGTGTCTATCTCTCTAAAGTTTGTATAATGTCCAATGTTAAGATTAACACCATAACTGTTTATGGGGTTTTTTACTGTCCAATGGTATGTGTTTGTCTCTGTTCCTTTGTCAATGCCTACAAGTCTACCATTAGAAACGTCTATAAGCTCTTTTGGGACCGTTATATGCATATCTAAACTATCAACCTCATCATAAGGGTGATCTTTATTAGGCCACCATATACTTGCACCTATACCTTGATTTGCAGTTGCAATAAAATCTCGTCCTTTTTTATCTTTTGTCCAAGTGATACCACCATCCCACGGAGCACGTTTAGCTATATGCGGTTTTCCTTTCCAATGTACTGTTAGCTTTTGAATGGATTCTTTTTTTTGTTTCGCTTTAAGCGAAAAATAATAAGCATTTCCTACTCTTGTAAATTTTATATTCTCACCTTCTTGTGTCGCCTTCGTAATTACTAAGGGATCTTGCAGGTCTAGTTGTAATGTGTTTTTATTGTCCAATACTTTATAAGTAACTGTATTTGTGCCTTTAATAGATTGATTTTCTGGAAATACCTCTACAGATAGGTTATAGTGTACTAAATCCCACCAAATACGCTCCGGAGTAATAGAACCACGTAGGATATCTTGATCTGTTATTATAGCTTGACAGGTGAAAAATAAAAAGGGTAAAACACCTATAGATAGGTAAAAGAGTCTGCTTTTGATCTTCATACAGTTACTAGAGAGAATAAGTTTTTTTTTGATTTTATAGTGCGTAATAAAGATAGAGTGGAATAAAAATACAATATAATTTAGTCTATCTATTGTTTTTATAATGAATCCTTAATTTAGATTGCGTGTTTGTTTTGTTCCAATTGGAGTTTTCTACACTTTTACACAGCTTAAGATTAAATGATTTATTTAAAAAACTATTAGGAAATACTAAGAAATGAAACTTATTACATAAAAAATTACCATAACATCTATAAAAGACATTATGGTAATTAAGATATTATAAAATAGTATGTGTTCTATAAGTGGTTAAAGCATATATATTATTGCTTAATCACTTTTTTTGTAACTATTCCAGCAGGAGTAGTGATATGCGCTAAGTAAATACCACTTGCTAGATTAGCGATATTAAGATTAGTACTGTTTGAAGTAGTCATTACTTCTTTACCTAATACGTTGTATAGTGTAACATTCTCTATATTTTCTGAGCTAGAAATTTCAATAAAGTTTTGCGCAGGATTAGGGAATAAAGAAATACTATTTGTTAAGCTATTATCATTAACACTTAGTACTTCTTCTAAAACTAGGTTTATAGTCACTTCAGATACACTTCCTGTTTGGTTAAGCCAGATTGTATAATCTCCTGCAGCGAGTGGAGGAGTAAAGCCTTCTGCACCACCTAGATTACCCATTGCAGGTAGAATGTCATTACCTATACTAGAAGTACCGTAAGTAGTACCTCCTAATAATACAGAAGGATTAGGGCTCATAAAATCTACATCTGTAGTTAAACCACTATCTATCCCCATAAATCCAGTGCTGTCTGACGATACATAATTCTCAATGATTAATTCTTGTAATACAGAATTTTCAGGAACTGTAAATGAAAAGAAATCTACATCACGAGGGGTTAACATTTGACTTGCTATAACAGTATTTGTGCTACCTATTTCTAATACAAAAGCACCAGAAGGGTTTGTGTTATCATTAGAAAGGTCTCCATCTACGTTTTCATCCCATAGGGTTTGAGCACCTATAGTAGTTGTTAATAATGCGATTGCAATAGTAGAAAGTAATTTTGTTTTCATAAATATGTTTTTAATGTATTTTGATTAAGTAGGATTTAATACGAGTTTCTTACAACATCTATACTTTTTCTTTTAAATAATGACCTGTATACGATTTTTTGTTCTTTACAATTTCTTCTGGAGTGCCTTGAGCGATAATCATGCCGCCATCTTTACCGCCTGTTAAGCCTAGATCTATAATATAATCTGCACATTTTACAAGATCCATATTATGCTCTACCACAATAACACTATGTCCCTTATCTATAAGCGCTTCAAAAGAAGCTAATAGCTTTTTAATATCGTGAAAATGTAAACCAGTGGTGGGCTCATCAAAAATAAACAGCGCTTTATCCTTAGTAGTTCCTTTTACAAGAAAACTAGCCAGCTTAATACGTTGTGCTTCTCCGCCAGATAGGGTAGAAGAGCTTTGCCCTAAGGTAACGTATCCTAAACCTACATCTTGAAGGGGTTTTAGTTTACGGGTGATTTTTGTCTCTTGATGAAGGCCGAAAAAAGCAACTGCATTATCAATAGTCATACTGAGAATATCGTCAATATTCTTATTGTGGAATACAACTTCTAAGACTTCTTTTTTAAAACGCTTTCCTTTACAAGTCTCACATTCTAGATGAACATCTGCCATAAACTGCATCTCTATGGTTACCTCTCCTTCTCCTTTGCAAGTTTCGCAACGGCCTCCATCTACATTAAAAGAAAAGTGTTTTGCTTTATAGTTTCTTATTTCGCTAAGTTTCTGATTTTCATACAATTTCCTTATGTCATCATAAGCTTTAATATAAGTCACAGGATTGGAGCGAGAAGATCTCCCAATAGGGTTTTGATCTACAAACTCTATTGTTTTTATAGTACTAAAATCGCCTTTAAGTTCGCTAAATTGTCCTGCTTTTTCTCCATAACCGCCCACAGCTTTTAAGAGTGCAGGGTATACAATTTTCTTAACTAAAGTACTCTTTCCGCTTCCAGAAACTCCTGTAACACAAGTAAAGGCTCCTAGAGGGAAAGTAGCATCAATGTTTTTAAGGTTGTTCTCTCTTGCTCCAATAATCTCTATAAAATGAGAGCTTTTTCTACGTTTTTTAGGAACCTCTATTTCAAGATTTCCATTAAGGTAGCCAGCAGTGAGAGAATCACTGGCTAAGATTGCGTCATAATCTCCTTTAGCAACAACTTCACCACCAAAAGTTCCGGCTTCAGGACCAATATCTATAATGGTATCTGCTGCTTTCATAATATCTTCATCGTGTTCTACCACGATTACAGTGTTGCCCAAATCGCGTAACGATTTAAGGACTTCTATGAGCTTTTCGGTATCCTTTGGATGTAATCCTATACTTGGTTCATCTAGTATATACATTGACCCGACTAGGCTACTTCCTAGAGAAGTAGCTAGGTTTATTCGTTGAGATTCTCCTCCGGAGAGTGTATTACTTTTCCTATTAAGGGTAAGATAATCTAGGCCTACTTTAGAAAGAAACTCTAAGCGTGTATTTATTTCTTTAAGGAGTCGTTTAGCAATTGATTGATCGTGTTTACTTATCTCTAAACTCTTAAAAAAGGAAGCTATTTCATTAAGAGGTAGACTCACAAGGTCTACAATGTTTTTATCCCCCACATATACATAGGTAGCTTCAGGTCTTAATCTTTTTCCTTTACAGGTAGCGCACTTG
>CAZJRA010000114.1:0-5656 GCA_964548335.1 uncultured Flavobacteriaceae bacterium
TGAATAGGGAAGGCTTACCCCTCAGAATTAGATAAGCTATTCATTACAGTCAAAATCAATATCTAATACTTTTAGGCCATAGTTTTTTGCTTGATAGTCAAAGTGCCACCACTCTGTGCGAATAGGAGAAAAACCGTGTGTTTTCATTACATCCCAAAGGATTTTTCGGTTGGCTTGAACTGTATCATTATGTGGGTGATCTATATGCGCTTCTTTTCCAAAATGGTCATAGTCACTACCCATATCTAACGGCTTGTCGTCCAGCGTAACAATAGTCATATCTATAGCCGCACCACGGTTATGTATAGATCCACTCTTGTATGGATTTCCTACATATCCTGGACGAGGGTAGATTGCCCACATTTTTTTCTGCACAGATAAAGGGCGGTAACAGTCATAAAATTTGATTTTATAACCCAATTCACAAAACTCCTGATTTGCATTTGCAACAGCACGCGCAATTTCCGGAAGCAATAAACACTGTACACAATCATAAACAGCTTCCTTCAAGAAATTATCTTCGGTTGCATATTTCACTTCATAGGCATAGGAGTTACCTTCTATAGTTTCGATATTGATAAGTGGTGATTCTTGTGCTTGCCCTATGGTAGATAGCATCAAGATGAAATAGACTATTTTTTTCATAGGTTCCAAAATACAAACAAAAAAATAAATAGGTGTGTTACGCTTTCGCGAAAGCGTAAAAATCCCTAATCTTGCTCTTCGTGAAAGACTTACCTAATATACAAACGCAACGACTCGCTGTACACCTTACGGCTACAGCAGAAAAACTTGTAAAACAAGGCCATCCTTGGATTTTTGAAGACAGTATTTCTAAAATCAATAAAGAAGGAAAAGCGGGAGATATTGCGATTCTTTTTGACAATCGTAGGGACCGTGTTTTTGCCATTGGTTTATACGACCCCGATTCTCCTATTAAGATAAAAGTAGTGAGTAGTGAACCTGCTCAGATAAATCAAGTATTTTTTAAACTCAAAATAGAGCAGGCGTACGAGCTACGCAACAAACTTTTACAGACAGATACGAATAGCTATCGCCTTATTTATGGAGAAAGCGATGGTTTCCCAGGACTTATTGCAGATGTGTATGATAAAGTGCTTGTTGTAAAACTGTATTCTAGTATTTGGTACCCTTATCTAGAAGCCATCTTACCTTTATTAATAAACATTTCAGCTTGTGAGGTGTTGGTATTACGATTGAGTAGGTTGCTAGAAAAGAATACCGTAGCACCTTATGGAGATGGGGTAGTATTGCATGGCACACTAGAGAATGAAGTAGTGTACTTTAAAGAACACGGAATTAAATTTTCCGCCAATGTGATTTACGGTCATAAAACGGGATATTTTTTAGACCATAGAGAGAATAGGCGTAGAGTAGGACTGTTGTCTAAAGGGAAGAAGGTGTTAGATGTTTTTAGCTATGCAGGAGGGTTTTCGGTACACGCCTTAGCAGGGGGAGCAAGTGAGGTAGTAAGCCTTGATATAAGTAGTCAAGCGCTTGAAATTGCCTTAGAAAATGGAAAGCTAAACAAGCATAAAGGAACCCATAAAACAATGGCTATAGATGCCTTTAAGGGGTTGCAACAACTTATAGACAACAAGGAATTTTTTGATATTGTAGTTATAGACCCTCCTAGTTTTGCAAAAAGTAACCGGGAGGTAGAGAGTGCAAAACATAGTTATGCAAGATTGGCGTTACTTGGGGCGCAACTTGTCTCTAAAGGAGGATTATTAGTGCTAGCCTCTTGCTCATCCAGAGTATTAGCGCAGCCGTTTTATGATATTTCTGAACATAGTATTGCAAAATCGGGAAGAGTCTATAAAGTACTAGATAAAACAACTCACGACAGTGACCACCCTATTGGATTTCCAGAAGCCGCATATCTAAAATGTGGATACTACCAACTAGATTAAGCAATTGTAGTTTTAAAGCTTGTAATTGCTAATAAGTAATTTTAAGTGTATGTTACTTACCTATAGTTGTTTATGATATTTTTTGTCGTCGATTATAGTGCTATTAAATAATCAACATTTGTCTCATAATTTTGTTGATTACTTCTTTTTTTGTGTATTTCAAAGCCCTTAATGAAGTCTTATATTAGCTTACCTACTTGTAGTATATATGGCAAAAGAAACACAGTATAACGAAGATAATATACGGT
The DNA here is from genome assembly GCA_964548335.1 of uncultured Flavobacteriaceae bacterium. GTDB lineage: Bacteria > Bacteroidota > Bacteroidia > Flavobacteriales > Flavobacteriaceae > Dokdonia. The sequence continues at coordinate 2,183 of CAZJRA010000114.1, forward strand.
CACTCGATTGGAAGGAGCATATACGTATGCGTCCAGGGATGTATATTGGAAAGCTAGGGGATGGGTCTAGTGCAGATGACGGTATTTATATTTTAGTAAAAGAAGTACTTGACAACTGTATTGATGAGTTTGTGATGGGTGCAGGAAAAACCATCGAAATCTCAATACAAGGCGACCGTGTAATTGTAAGAGATTATGGGCGTGGTATTCCTCTAGGGAAGGTAGTAGATGTAGTGTCTAAGATGAATACGGGGGGGAAATACGACTCCCGTGCTTTTAAAAAATCGGTAGGGCTTAATGGAGTAGGTACTAAGGCAGTAAATGCTTTATCTACTTTTTTTAGAGTAGAGTCTACTCGTGATGGTAAATCTGCCTCTGCAGAGTTTGAAAAAGGAGAACTTAAAAATCAAGATTTCTTAGAAGAGACTTCTAGGAGAAGGGGTACTAAAGTTACGTTTGTGCCAGATAATGAGATTTTTAAGAAATATAAGTTTAGAAGTGAGTATGTAGAGCGTCTTATTAAAAACTACGTATATCTCAACCCAGGTTTAACCATTGTATTTAATGGGGAGAAATATTTCTCAGAGAACGGATTAAAAGACCTTTTATCAGATCGTATTTTAGAGGGAGATAGGCTTTATGATATCATTCACTTACGAGGTGATGATATAGAAATTGCGATTACGCATAGCAAAACGCAATACTCAGAGGAGTATCATTCTTTTGTAAATGGGCAGAACACTACACAAGGGGGGACACATCAGAGTGCTTTTCGCGAAAGCGTAGTACGTACCATTAGAGAATTTTTTAATAAGAATTACGATGCTTCAGACATCCGTAAATCTATCGTGTCAGCCATTAGCATTAAAGTAATGGAACCTGTTTTTGAGTCACAAACAAAAACCAAGTTAGGAAGTACCGAAATGGGAGGAGAATTACCTACGGTGCGTACCTATATCAATGATTTCTTAAAAACAGCATTAGATAATTTTCTTCATAAAAACACTGAAGTAGCTGATGCTTTACAGCGAAAAATTTTACAAGCAGAGCGCGAGCGTAAGGACTTATCAGGTATACGTAAATTAGCTCGTGACCGCGCTAAAAAAGCAAGTCTACACAATAAAAAACTACGTGATTGCAGAGTGCATCTTACAGATAGTAAGAAAGAGCGCAACCTAGAGAGTACATTGTTTATTACAGAGGGAGACTCTGCAAGTGGGTCTATCACAAAGTCTCGAGATGTAAATACACAAGCCGTTTTTAGCCTTAAAGGAAAACCATTAAATAGTTATGGTTTAACTAAAAAGATAGTGTACGAGAATGAAGAATTTAACCTTTTACAGGCAGCTTTAAATATAGAAGAATCTATAGAGGACCTACGCTATAATAATATTGTAATCGCTACAGATGCTGATGTAGATGGGATGCACATACGCTTGCTACTCATTACGTTTTTCTTACAATTCTTTCCAGAACTTATAAAGGAAGGGCATTTGTATATTTTAGAAACGCCTTTATTTAGAGTGCGTAATAAAAAAGAAACTATTTATTGCTATAGTGAGACAGAGCGACAAGACGCGATGGATAAACTAGGAGCAAAACCAGAAATTACACGATTTAAAGGACTTGGAGAGATTTCTCCAGATGAGTTTAAGTACTTTATAGGAGAAGATATACGACTAGCACCTGTAATGCTAGATAAGGCACTTATGATAGAAGAGTTATTGTCTTTTTATATGGGAAAAAACACCCCAGATAGACAGAAGTTTATTATAGAGAATCTTAAGGTAGAACTAGATAGAATAGACGATTAGTATGAGTGAAGAACACTTTGACCCAGAAGGGTTGGATAATATAAATGATGATGCTTCAGAAAACCTAGAAGCTCAGGAGAGTATTACCCGTGTCTCAGGAATGTTTGAAGATTGGTTCTTAGATTATGCTTCGTATGTAATTCTAGAACGTGCGGTCCCTGCGATAGAAGATGGATTTAAACCAGTACAACGTCGTATTATGCATGCTCTTAAAGAGCTAGATGATGGACGTTATAACAAGGTAGCAAATGTGGTAGGACATACCATGCAGTATCACCCTCATGGAGATGCAAGTATAGGGGATGCGATGGTTCAAATAGGGCAAAAAGACCTCCTTATTGATACGCAAGGAAATTGGGGTAATATATTAACAGGCGACAGAGCAGCAGCTTCTCGTTATATAGAAGCTAGACTTTCTAAATTTGCACTGGACGTAGTATACAATCCTAAAATTACAGATTGGCAATCGTCGTATGATGGTAGAAAGAAAGAGCCTATTAACCTCCCTGTTATGTTTCCTTTATTGCTTGCACAAGGAGCAGAAGGGATTGCAGTAGGTTTGAGTACTAAGGTAATGCCTCATAATTTTATTGAGCTTATAGATGCTTCTATAAAACACCTTAAAGGAAAAAAATTTACGATACTTCCAGATTTTCCTACAGGAGGTATTGCAGATTGCTCAGACTATAAAGACGGTGTACGTGGCGGAAAAATACGAGTAAGAGCCCTTTTAAGTCAACAAGATAAAAATACCCTTGTAATTACAGAATTGCCTTTTGGGCAAACGACCACATCTTTAATTGATTCTATCCTTAAAGCTAATGAAAAGGGGAAGATTAAAATAAAGAAGATAGAAGATAATACTTCGGCAAACGTAGAGATATTAGTGCATTTACCATCAGGTATTTCACCAGATAAAACGATAGATGCATTATATGCTTTCACAAACTGTGAAAGTTCTATTTCGCCCTTAGGCTGTGTTATAGAAGATAACAAACCTTTGTTTGTAGGTGTTACAGAAATGTTGCGCAGAAGTACAGAACGCACCAAGGAATTATTGCGTAGTGAACTCGAAATACAGCGTAATGAATTTGAAAATCAATGGCATTATGCGTCTTTAGAACGTATTTTTATTGAGAATAGGATTTACCGTGATATCGAAGATCAAGAAACTTGGCCAGGAGTTATAAAGGCTATAGACAAAGGACTAAAGCCACATATAGGGCATTTAAAAAGACCTGTGGTAGAAGAAGATATTGTTAGACTTACCGAAATACGTATTAAGCGTATCTCTAAGTTTGATATAGATAAAGCACAACAAAAGATAGATGCCCTCGAAGATTCTATTGCTCAAGTAATGCATCACCTAGAACATCTTACGGAGTATGCTATAGATTACTTTGCAAGACTTAAAAAGGATTATGGAAAAGGGAAGGAGCGTAAAACCGAACTTCGTGTTTTTGATGATATTCAGGCAACTAAAGTGGTACTCCGTAACCAAAAACTGTATGTAAATAGGGAAGAAGGCTTTATAGGAACTTCGCTTCGTAAAAATGAATATGTAGCAGATTGCTCTGACATAGATGATATTATTGTTTTCACGAAAGAAGGGAAGATGATGGTCACACGAGTAGGAAGCAAGACCTTTGTAGGGAAAGAC
>CAZJRA010000115.1:0-5547 GCA_964548335.1 uncultured Flavobacteriaceae bacterium
AACAGGTACGTAGCATCATTAGGTCCTGGACTTGCTTCTGGATGGTATTGTACCGAGAAACAATTTTTATCTTTAACTCTAATCCCAGCTACGGTTTGATCATTAAGATGAACGTGAGTAATCTCAATATTAGCATTCCCTTCTGTTTCTTCACGATTAATTGCAAAACCGTGGTTTTGAGAAGTAATCTCTCCTTTTCCTGTAAGCATATTTTTAACAGGGTGATTTATCCCTCTATGTCCATTATGCATTTTGTATGTAGAAATACCGTTTGCCAGTGCAATTACTTGATGCCCTAAGCAAATACCAAAAAGAGGATGATCTTCTTTTAATATATCTTTTGCTACTTGTATCGCATTTTCTAATGGCTCTGGATCTCCTGGTCCGTTAGAAAGGAAATAGCCATCTGGATTCCAAGCAGCCATATCACTATAATTTGTGTCATAAGGAAACACCTTTATATAAGCACCTCTCTTTGCAAAATGTCTTAATATACTACGTTTTACTCCTATATCAAGAGCAGCTATCTTTATAGAAGCGTTCTCATCTCCATAATAATATGGTTCTTTAGTAGATACTTTAGAAGCAAGCTCTAATCCCTGCATAGAAGGTATTTTTGCTAACTGAGCTTTAAGTCCGTCTATATTATCTACATCTGTAGAAATAATAGCATTCATCGCGCCATTGTCACGTATATAACTCACTAAGGCCCTAGTGTCTACATCAGAAATAGCAAATAGCTTATTTCTATCCATAAATTCCTCTAAAGACTCTTGAGCATTCTTTCTTGAATGTATATAGCTAAAGTTTCTGCATATAAGTCCTGCAATCTTCACTGTATCAGATTCTATCTCTTCATCTGTAGCCCCATAGTTTCCTATATGAGCATTTGTAGCCACCATAAGTTGACCAAAATAAGATGGATCTGTAAAAATCTCTTGATAACCAGTCATACCTGTATTAAAACAAACTTCTCCAAAAGAAGTTCCTTCTTTATCTCCTACAGATACTCCGTGAAAAATTGTGCCATCTGCTAATAATATTAAAGCAGGACGTTTAGTTGCATATTTCATAGTTGCGTAATTTCTAAGGCCAAAATGGCTAGGCAAAAATAATTTAATTTAAGAGTAATAAAAATTGTTGTTGTTCAAAATTATTAACCAAAAAAAGGACTTACTAAAAGTAAGTCCTTAATCGATTAAATCTGTATTGAAAAAATGCTTTCCATTTTATTCTTCTTCATTAGAAGCTACTGGTGGAGTTGCTACTGCATCAGATTTTTTTGATCTTCCTCTACGTGTAGATTTTTTCTCTCCTGGTTTTCCAGCATTGTAAATCTCATTGTAGTCTACAAGTTCAATCATAGCCATATCTGCATTATCACCTAAACGATTACCCAACTTAATGATACGAGTATATCCTCCAGGACGATCTCCAACTTTTACAGCTACATCTCTAAATAATTCTGTAACTGCTTCTTTTTGACGAAGACGACTAAAAACAATACGTCTGTTATGTGTCGTATCTTCCTTAGACTTAGTTACTAAAGGCTCTACAAATTGTCTTAATGCTTTTGCTTTAGCTACTGTAGTGTTTATTCTTTTATGCTCAATTAGAGAACAAGCCATATTAGCTAACATAGATTTTCTATGTGCCGTCTTTCTCCCTAAATGATTTACTTTTTTTCCGTGTCTCATTGTATTATTCTTTATTCGCTTTCGCGAAAGCGTAATTCTATACTTTTAGTCCTTATCCAGTTTGTATTTTGATAAATCCATACCAAAATTCAACCCTTTTACATTTACTAGTTCTTCCAACTCTGTTAATGACTTCTTACCGAAGTTTCTAAACTTCATTAGGTCATTTTTGTTGTAAGAAACAAGATCTCCTAAATACTCTACTTCTGCCGCTTTTAAACAGTTAAGTGCTCTTACCGAAAGATCCATATCTACAAGACGTGTCTTTAGTAACTGACGCATATGTAATGACTCTTCATCATACGTTTCTGTCTGAGCTATTTCATCTGCTTCTAATGTAATACGCTCATCAGAGAATAACATGAAGTGATGTATTAAAGTCTTAGCTGCTTCTGTAAGTGCATCTTTAGGATGTATAGAACCGTCTGTGATGATTTCGAAAACTAATTTTTCGTAATCTGTCTTTTGTTCAACTCTATAATTCTCTATACTGTACTTAACGTTTCTTATAGGTGTATAGATAGAATCTGTAAAAATAGTTCCTAATGGCGCATTAGATTTTTTATTCTCTTCTGCAGGAACATATCCTCTTCCTTTTTCTATCGTAATCTCAAAATTAAGATTAACCTTCTTATCCATATTAGCGATTACTAAGTCTGGATTAAGCACTTGAAATCCTGAAATAAACTTCTGGAAATCTCCTGCTGTTAACTGATCTGCACCTCCTAAAGAAATCGTTACAGTTTCATTATCTATTTCTTCTATTTGTCTTTTAAAACGTACTTGTTTTAGATTTAAGATAATTTCAGTAACATCTTCTACTACACCTGATATAGTTGAGAATTCGTGATCTACTCCTTCTATACGAACAGAAGTAATCGCAAATCCTTCTAAAGATGAAAGTAGTACACGTCTTAGTGCATTACCCACTGTTAAACCATATCCTGGCTCTAAAGGTCTAAATTCAAATTTACCTTCAAAATCAGTAGAGTCAATCATAATGACTTTATCCGGCTTCTGGAAATTTAATATTGCCATGTCTTGTTTTCTAGTGTTCGTTAATATTACTTAGAGTACAATTCTACAATGAACTGAACATTGATATTTTCTGGAATCTGCACACGCTGTGGTACAGCTACAAAAGTTCCTTCTTTCTTATCATTGTTCCAAGTAATCCATTCGTAAACGTGTCTTGCATTACCTAAAGAATTCTCAACCACTTCTAGTGATTTAGACTTCTCTCTTACTGCAACTACATCTCCTGGCTTTACTTGGTATGATGGAATATTTACAATTCCCCCGTTTACGGTAATATGTCTGTGAGACACTAACTGACGACCTCCGTTTCTAGTAGGAGAAATCCCCATTCTGTAAACTACATTGTCAAGACGTTGCTCACATAATTGTAACAATACCTCTCCAGTAATACCAGGAGCACGGTTTGCTTTGTCATATAAGTTTCTAAATTGTCTTTCCAAAATACCGTAAGTGTATTTTGCTTTTTGCTTTTCTGCTAGTTGTACTGCATACTCAGACTTCTTACCTCTTCTCCTGTTGTTTCCGTGTTGCCCTGGAGGGTAATTTCTTTTTTCGAATGATTTGTCTTCTCCAAAAATTGCTTCGCTAAATTTACGTGCAATCTTAGTCTTAGGACCGGTATATCTTGCCATTTCTTAAAGTTTTTAGTGAGGGGGTGAGAAATTAAGGTCAATCCTTTGCAAACCGTATTCCCTCAAGATATTAGATATAATTAATTAAACTCGACGTCTTTTTGGAGGACGACACCCATTATGTGGCATTGGAGTAACATCAATAATTTCTGTCACTTCAATTCCGTTATTATGAAGAGTTCTAATAGCAGACTCACGTCCATTACCAGGTCCCTTTACATATACTTTTACTTTACGTAATCCTGCTTCATGTGCAACTTTAGCACAATCTTCGGCTGCTGTTTGAGCTGCATATGGAGTATTCTTTTTAGAACCTCTAAAGCCCATTTTACCTGCTGAAGACCAAGATATCACATCTCCCTTTTTGTTTGTAAGAGAAACAATGATGTTATTAAATGAAGCCGTGATATGTGCTTCACCAGTAGCTTCTATTACTACTTTACGTTTTTTAGAACTTTGCTTTGCCATTATCAGACTTTATTATTTAGTTGCTTTTTTCTTATTAGCAACAGTTTTACGCTTTCCTTTTCTCGTACGAGAGTTGTTCTTAGTACGTTGTCCTCTTAAAGGAAGTCCCATACGGTGACGTATACCTCTATAACAACCAATATCCATTAAACGTTTAATGTTTAATGAAACTTCACTACGCAACTCACCTTCGATAGTGTACGTACCTACAGATTCACGAATACGACCAATCTCGTCATCGTTCCACTCTGTTACTTTTTTGTCTTCTGAAACATTAGCAGCAGCTAAAATCTCTTTTGCTCTACTTTTTCCTATTCCAAAGATGTATGTTAATGCAATTACACCTCTCTTTTGTTTTGGGATATCTATCCCTGCAATTCTAGCCATAACTATTAACCTTGTCTTTGTTTAAACCTAGGGTTCTTTTTATTAATTACGTATAATCTGCCTTTGCGACGTACTATCTTACAATCGGCACTTCTTTTCTTTATAGATGCTCTTACTTTCATAATGAAGCGATTTTACCGTTAATAACGGTATGTTATACGAGCCTTAGATAAATCATAAGGACTCATTTCTAATTTTACTTTGTCTCCAGGTAATAACTTTATGTAATGCATACGCATCTTACCTGAGATATGCGCGGTTACTACGTGTCCATTTTCTAGTTCTACTCTAAACATTGCGTTAGATAGAGCTTCTATTATTGAACCATCTTGTTCTATTGCTGCTTGCTTTGCCATTATGCTACTGCTTTACGATTTTTACCTGTTTTCATAAGCCCATCATAATGTCTGTTAAGCAGGTATGAATTTACTTGTTGTACAGTATCAATAGCAACACCTACCATAATTAAAAGAGATGTTCCTCCATAAAACAGTGCCCAACCTTGTTGCATTCCTAATACATTAACTGCTATTGCAGGAAATATAGCTAGTATGGCAAGAAAGATAGAACCTGGCAATGTTATTTGAGACATAATCTTATCCAAATACTCTCCTGTTTCTGATCCAGGTCTAATACCTGCGATAAAACCACCACTTCTCTTTAAATCATCTGCCATCTTATTAGTAGGCACAGTGATTGCTGTATAGAAGTAAGTGAATATTATAATTAACAATCCAAATACAAGATTATACCAAAATCCAAATATATCACTAAAATTGGTTTGTAACCAAGCTCCAGTTCCTGTGTTTTCTAAGAAACTTGCACCACCAATTAATCCTGGCACAAACATAATAGCCTGCGCAAAAATAATAGGCATTACTCCAGATGCATTAAGCTTTAAAGGAATATACTGACGGTTACCAAATACATCTTTCTCATACTCTCCAGAAGCTGTTCTTCTAGCATAAGACACTGGTATCTGACGTACAGCCATTACTAAGAAAATACATAGTAATATAATAACAAACCAAACTGCAAGTTCAATTAAAATCATAATTAAACCTCCATTAGATTCGGTTACACGAGCAACCCACTCTTGTACAAAAGATAATGGCATATTAGCAATAATACCCACCATAATTAATAAAGAGATTCCGTTACCAATACCTTTATCTGTAATTTTCTCACCTAGCCACATTGCAAAAATACAGCCTGTAATTAGTATTAAAACAGAAGAAACATAAAATGTAGGTGTTAAACCCATTACAAATGCTTCTGGTGGCACCCCTAAAGTAGGCAATGCTGCAAGATAACCTGGCGCTTGT
>CAZJRA010000116.1:0-5538 GCA_964548335.1 uncultured Flavobacteriaceae bacterium
CAGATAAACTTCCTGCTAAGAGTTCGTATGGAGTAGGACCAAAATTGTTACCTCCCATGCGTTCAGGCTCATCTGCTCTAAAGTAGTGAGAACCTAATTTCATTTCGGTAGTAAAACCATCGTCTCCATCTAGGCTAGCAACAACTTGATGTGTTGTGTTTATTTCTTCTTCTTCAGTAATAGGAAGATATCTTGCTGCCCATCCTGCAATTACTTGTCCGACATAAGCAGCACTGTTTTTGTCTATAAGTAAGTGTTCTGCTCCATCTAAAGTAACAAAACTCTTTGGGTGATGCGCAGCCATATAAATCTCTTCTGCATTTTTAATAGATACAGTAGAGTCTTGTGGTGAGTGGAAGATGAGTAAGGCTTCATCTTTTAATTTATCGGCAGCATTTGCACAGCTTAAAGACTCTAAATTGTCTACAAATTGCTTTTTAAATGTAAATGGTCTACCTGCTAGAGAAATATCAGCAACTCCTTTGTCTTTTATAGTATCTATAACGCTTCCCAATTGTTTTTGTACGTGAGAAGGATTACTAGGGGCTCCTATGGTTGTAACTGCTTTTACACTTTCTATCTCAGACCCCGCAAATAATACTGCAGCCCCTCCTAAAGAGTGGCCTATAAGTAAGGTAGGAGCTTTATAATTTTCGGTTAAGTATTCTGATGCGGCAATAATATCTTGCACATTGGTAGAGAAGTTTGTGTCAGAAAAATCTCCTTCACTTTTATTAAGCCCAGAAAAATCAAATCGTAATACTCCAAAACCTTCAGAAGCGAGTGCTCTACAGATATTACGAGCAGCAGAGAAGTCTTTACTACAGGTAAAACAATGTGCAAAAATGGCGTAATTATGAGGATATTGATCTGCGGGAAGATCTAAGCGTGCAGATAATAGTTGTCCTCTTCCGTTGTCAAAATTAAATTTATGTGATTGCATTGGTTTTATAGTTTTCGTAAAGTTACAAATTGTAAGCGTTATGTCTAAAAAAGAAGTAAAACATTACAGTTTTAAAATGTAGTTTTTTAAGTGTACTCTATTGTTCTTTTGTTTTCTTTCTTAGGTCTGTATTAATAAAAAGAGCAACTTGTAATCTATCAAAATTTCGAGTATCGATATGGTTTTTAAGAAACCCTAGCTCACCTCGAATGTTTTTATTAAAAGTGTAACCTAAAGCACCATATAGTCTGTTCTGGCTAAAGGTATCTCCTTGTAAATTAAGAAACACTTCATTGTAAGCAGTAGCATATAATGATTTATGTAAGGGATGCGTGACTCTTAAAAAATAGCGCGATCTATGTTGGGTGTCTGTACCGTTTAAAGGACTGTCTATAAACCGTTGTTCTAGCCTATAACGATGACTAAATTCTAGCTTACCAACCTTATTTTTAAGTATAAATTGTTGATAGATACGATGCTCTTTAATATTCTCTTCATCTTGAGGCTCTTCAAAAGTGCCATCTGTAGTAATATAAATATATCCAAGAGATGCAATAGCCTTGTCTGATAGTTTATAATTCAAGGCAGTACGTAGTAGTAATTGGTTAAAATTTGTGCCAACCTCGTAACTACGATATTGCGCTTCTGCGTGAATACTCATTTTTTCTGAAATGCGATTATTTGTAAAGAGCATAAACCACGATCCTAAGTCTTCTTGCCCATCGTTTTGAGCAAATGATATTTGACTGCTTGTGATAAGAAGTATAACGGCAATTAGTTTTTTCATAGTAAATAATTGATATAATTTAGTTAGTTTTCAAAAAACAATAAAAATAAGTAAAAGCACCTTTAGATTTCTTAAAAGGGTGTTAAGGAAGCTTTCTCGAAAGCATAATTCTCTCAATTTACCGTATTTTTAAACAAGCTATGAAAAGAGAAACACACAAGCGTTCTGGTTTTGTTTTTACAAATTATAACGCACCTGAACAATCTAAATTTGACCAATTACTTGATATTTTTCAGGAGTTGATTACACATACTTCTGGAGATTTTGATGAAGCTATGGATTGGCTTAAAGAGTTAGATAAAGAGTACAAACTCACTAGTGAGGACTATACGTTAGACGATTTTGTAGAAGAGCTTAAAGAAAAAGGCTATATACGAGAAGAGGTAAAACCTGATGGTTCTTCTGGTGCTGCAATCACCGAAAAAACAGAGCGTGCTATCCGACAGCGTGCCTTAGATCAGGTTTTTGGAAAACTTAAAAAGAGCGGACAAGGGAATCATAAATCTAAGCATAGCGGTAGGGGAGATGAGCATACGGGCGATTATAGAAGTTATCGTTTTGGAGATCCCTTAGAACGAATCTCTATGACCGAAAGCTTGCGCAATGCCCAGATTAATAATGGTGTGGGCGATTTTAACTTACGCGAAAGTGATCTTGTTGTAGAAGAAACCCATTTTAAAGCACAGATGAGTACGGTGCTTATGATTGATATTTCGCACAGTATGATACTCTATGGAGAAGACCGTATTACTCCTGCAAAAAAGGTAGCGATGGCATTATCACAATTAATTACGACACGATACCCTAAGGATTCTTTAGACGTGATTGTATTTGGTAATGATGCATGGCCTATTAAGATTAAAGATCTACCTTATTTGCAAGTAGGACCGTATCACACAAATACCGTAGCAGGTCTTGAACTCGCGATGGATATATTACGCCGTAAACGTAATACAAATAAGCAAATCTTTATGATTACAGATGGGAAGCCTAGCTGTTTAAAACTTAAAGACGGGAGGTATTATAAAAACCCTAATGGACTAGACGGGCATATTGTAAGTAAATGTTATAGTATGGCACGTCAAGCGCGAAAAGTAAACATACCCATCACTACGTTTATGATTGCTAACGATCCCTACTTACAACAATTTGTAGATGCCTTTACAGAAGCAAATCAAGGAAAAGCCTTTTATACAGGATTACAAGGCTTGGGAGAAATGATTTTCCAGGATTACGATGCAAATAGGAAGAAGAAGATTAGGTAAGTTCTTTGTTAGTAGTTCTGTAGTAATTTGGAATACTTATTGGCTTCTTTATCATTTGTCAACCCTTGCTTCAATTGCAGTATTCTTGGGATTGCTTGCTAATCAACTTTTTATACATTTATTCAATGCGGTATTGGTTTGTGAGTAAGAGTTTCGAAATCCCAACCTCTGTTTAACTGATATCTGTAAATTTAATGGCAGTACCCAATAACGATTATTGAGCCGTTTTAGTAGAGTCAGATACGAGTTTGTTAATACCCTCAATTTCTTGATCTGTTAAGTATCTCCATTCACCTTCTGGGGTGTCAAGATGTACGTTCATAATGCGGGTACGCTTAAGCTTAGTTACATTATAATCTAGGTATTCGCACATCCTACGTATTTGCCTATTTAACCCTTGAGTTAATATAATTTTAAATGAAAACCTACTTAATCGTTCTACTTTACATCTTCGGGTAACGGTGTCTAGAATAGGAATACCATTACTCATTTGCTCTATAAACGAAGTGGTAATAGGTCTGTCTACAGTTACTTCATATTCTTTTTCGTGGTTGTTACGCGCCCTTAGGATCTTATTTACAATATCTCCATCGTTAGTTAAGAAAATAAGCCCTTCACTAGGTTTATCAAGTCTACCTATCGGGAAAATGCGTTTTGGATAGTTTATATAATCTATAATGTTATCCTTCTCTACACGTGTGTCTGTAGTGCATACAATACCAATGGGTTTATGAAAAGCGAGGTACACAGGTTTTTCTGTAGGTGTTGAAATTAGATTTCCATCTACATGTACTTCATCTCCCTCTACAATCTTAGTTCCCATTTCTGGAACTTTTCCATTAATAGTCACTCGACCTTGGTCTATAAGTTTATCTGCAGCTCTACGAGAGCAATAGCCTACTTCACTTAAGTACTTATTAATTCTAGTTTGTTTCTTTTCTTCCATAAACGTTGCTTTTCCTGCTATATATTAAGTAGGCGTGTGTTTATACAATTCGTACGCGTATTTTAGTTTTCTTTAAGCGTGCGTTATTGAGATTTTGTATACAATGCTCTGCTTTGTGCTCACTAACAGAAACGTACGCAGCGTTGTTTTTTATTTCAATAATTCCCAACTCTCCTTTTTCGAGTCCACCTTGCTTAAAGAACAAGCCTGCGATATCTCCCTTAGAGATTTTATCTTTTCTGCCTGCAGAAATATAGAGTGTTTTCCATAACGAAGCTTCTCTTTGTGTACGGTCTAAAAGATATTCTTCTTCTAGCTCAGGTATAAAGTCAGGTAAACGCTCATTACGCCAGTGTAACACATAGGCAGTTCCTTCTTTATGCATTCTTGCTGTCCTACCGTTACGATGCGTAAACTCTTCCAATCGTATAGGCAAGTGATAATGAATGATAAATTGTATGTCCGGCACATCTATACCTCGTGCTGCTAGATCTGTTGCTAGTAGTAACTGGTGCGTTCCATTTCTAAACTTTAATAAAGAGACCTCTCTGTCTAGTTGCTCCATCCCACCATAAAAGCAAGCGTGATCTATACCTTCATCTTTTAGAAAACTGCTTATCCTTGCAATCGTATCTTTAAAGTTACAAAAGATAATCCCTGGTTGATTTCCTAAGTGATGTAACGCTTTTACGAGGGTAGCTAGTTTATCTTTTTCTGGCGAAATGATTGCTTTAAGGCTTAAATCATTATTTGCGAGATGTAAGTAATTTACTTCTACAGGTTTTTGCATCCCTACAAACTCAGGAATTGTAACTCCTTGCGTGGCAGAAGTTAAAACCTTTTTGTTTATCGCGGGTACTAAAGAGATAATCTCTGTCATTTCTGCTTCAAAACCTACTTCTAGCGATTTGTCAAACTCGTCTAGCACAAGTGTTTTAATATCTTCTGTATTAAAAGTGCCTCTGCGCAAATGGTCTGCAATACGTCCTGGTGTTCCTATTAAAATGGCAGGATTTCTTTTAAGTGCTTGTCTGTCTGTATTAAAAGATTGCCCTCCATATGCAGCGTGTATACCATAACCACTACCCATATCTCTTGATACTTGCTCTATCTGTACAGCTAGCTCTCTAGAAGGTACAATAATAAGAAGTTGTATATGTGGTGTGTCTTCTTTAAGCTCTGCGATAAGGGGTAATAAAAAAGCGAGCGTTTTTCCTGTACCTGTAGGAGACAAAAGGACTACTTCTTTAGAAGAGTGAATAGCCAGTTGAGCAGCTTCTTGCATCTCATTAAGCTGCTTGATTCCCAATTTCTCAAGGATTTGTTTTTGATTTTTCTGACTATTTTTCATCGCTGTAAAGGTACTGTAAATAGGAATTAAAAAAGGCCTTCCAACTAGTGAAAGACCTACTTATAACCTATTAACTTCTTATAATACTATTGATGGCTAATTCTAATAATTTATAATCATGATGTAAGTACGTGTGGTTATATACTGATAAGACTTATTTTTTGTTTTTTCGTTACACGATAATTCATTTATTAACATTACGTTAACTTATGTGGCGTTTGTAAAAAATCCCAAAACCTTATGATT
>CAZJRA010000117.1:0-5505 GCA_964548335.1 uncultured Flavobacteriaceae bacterium
TTCTAACTCCTCACTATATAAACCAGTATAATTAGATGAATTATTAAATGTTTCATCAGGTAAGATAATAGCAAACCTTGTTCCTGGTAATGTATAATGCTCTTTTGTTTTAGTATTGCTAATTTGTGAGAATAAATTAGACACCATTAATAAAAACATCAGTTTTATTATTATAAACTTCATATATGTATCTATTTTAGTATTGTATAACTACTTTATAATTTTATCGTGTAGTATTTGTTTAATTAAGGGTTAAAATAGTGATTATTTTGGGTTTAACACAAACTTTAGTAAATCCTTAATTAACAATTACTCTTCATTCTTTTATTTTAAATCAATAAACCAATAAGTAGTATTCCCACTAGTATCTCCATCTGGATTTTTATATTCTCTTCGTATTTTTTCTCCAAACTCAAATTTTACTGGGTTCGAAAAAATAGGCCCGTCATAACAAAATGTATGGAATTCTCCATTTTCTCCGCAAGGGTCTACGGTATCAGGCAAGTCATTTAAGAAAGAATAATCAAGTTCTCTTCCCACAAAAGAGGCATCAAGTAAGTCTCCATTTATACAGATTACTACCGCTTTATATCCTTGGCTAATAAACTCTGAGAGTAGTTTTGTGGTGTTTTTCTTCCAAAGAGGAAAATGACAGTTTATGCCTTTAAGTTGTTGCTCTCTGTATGTGCGTAAATCTTCTAAAAAAATATCGCCAAACCCACAATCTGTATAGCCATCTCTTTTTAACTCATTAACAGTTGCAGTCATTAGAGCATCGTATTCCTCCATAGAAGGTTGTTCTGGCAACTCTACAGTAGTTAACGAGATTCCTATAGACTCAACTTGTCTTAGTAGCAATTCTCTTCTCAAACCATGCATAGACACACGGTCGTGATGCGCGTTTATTGTTGTAAGAAGCTTATCTATCTTTAGATTGCTATTTTTTTTAAGATAATAAAGTGCTAATGCAGCGTCTTTACCTGTACTCCAGTTAAAATAAGCTTTACGCATATATCATATTATTAGCGATTCAGTCTAAAGTAACATTCTCTTAAACACAAATACGCCTACATTTTAATGGACTTATCTCTTAAGGTAAAATCTGCCATTACTAATGCTGCCATTGCTTCTACAATAGGTACTGCTCTTGGAACAACACAAGGGTCGTGGCGTCCTTTTCCTTGCATATCTGCAATGGTACCATCGCTTTGTAAAGCAGGTTGTTTTTGCATTACTGTGGCTACGGGTTTAAAAGCTACTTTAAAGTATATATCCATTCCGTTAGAAATACCTCCTTGTACACCTCCACTTAGATTCGTTTTAGTGCTACCATCTTCATTAAACAGGTCATTATGCGAGCTTCCTTTCATTTGTGAACCTGCAAAACCACTTCCGTATTCAAAGCCTTTTACTGCATTTATAGATAACATCGCTTTTCCTAACTCTGCGTGTAGCTTATCAAAAACAGGTTCTCCCAACCCTATAGGCACATTTTGTATTACACAGCTAACAACACCTCCTATGGTATCTCCTTCTTTACGTATTTCTTTAATTCTGTCTTCACAAGCTTTCGCGAAAGCACTATCAGCACACCTCACATCGTTTTGCTCTATAACGCTAAAGTCTAGGTTTTGATAAGGAATGTCTGAAACCAACTCTCCTACTGCCGAAACATAGGCTGTGATTTTCATATCACCTAACATTTGTTTTGCAATAGCACCTGCTACTACTCTACTTGCCGTTTCTCTAGCTGAAGACCTTCCTCCACCACGGTAATCACGATTTCCATACTTCTGAGCATAGGTATAATCTGCGTGGCTTGGTCTGTAAGTATCTTTAATATGGGTGTAATCCTTAGATTTCTGATTAGTATTTACAATCTCAAAACCTATGGGTGTACCTGTTGTTTCTCCTTCAAAAATTCCTGAAAGAAAAGAAACCTCATCTGGCTCTTTACGTTGAGTAACAATTTTAGACTGTCCTGGCTTACGTCTATCAAGCTCAGATTGTATAAAGTCTAAATCTATAGTCAATCCTGATGGACAACCATCTATAATCCCTCCTATTGCCTTACCGTGAGATTCGCCAAAAGTGGTTAATTTAAAAAGAGTTCCGTAGGTATTACCAGCCATAAAATAGTTTTAAACAAAAGTAATTTTTATAGTTGAATATCAAAAACACAAACCTACTTAATATTGCTAAAATTAGCTTTCTCGTAAAGCCCTGCGTAAGATAGTTACAGGATGCAATGCTTCTCTTTCTGTACCATCCTTAATCTGATGTCTACAACTAGTACCATTTGCTGCAATAATAACATCTGTTTCGGCTTTTCTAACGGCAGGAAATAGCGTCTGTTCTCCTATTTGCATACTTACTTTATAATGTTCTTTTTCATAGCCAAAACTACCTGCCATACCGCAGCAACCCGACGGAATAATCGTAGGCTTATAATTTGCAGGTAAATTGAGAATCGCAAATGTAGGTTCGATAGAAGAAAGTGCTTTCTGATGACAATGGCCGTGAATTTTAATTTTTCTTGCTTGGGAAGTAAAAGAGTCTGATGAAATGTTACCCTCTTTTATTTCTTGATGTAAAAACTCTTCTATAAGAAAAGAACGTGCTGCTAATTGTTTAGCAGCATCTTTATCTGTTGCAAGTTTTAGATATTCATCTCTAAAAGTAAGTATTGCAGAGGGTTCTAACCCTATAATAGGAATACTTGAATACTCATTTGTAAATTGATTTACAGCTGTATTAGCAAGGGATTGTGCTTCTTCTAAAAATCCTTTGGAGATAAAAGAACGACCGCTATCAATCCCTTTAACCACCTCTACCTTATAGCTTAATCTAGTGAGTAGTACGAGAGCATCCCTAGCAATGTCTCCATCTAGGTATTGACTAAATTCATCTACATAAAGTATGATGGCCTTTCTATGAGCTTTATCTGTCTTATTATCTGTATAAGTAGTTTTCTCTGACGGTATAAAACCCTTAAAAGGTTTTAGTTTAGGTAAGCTACGTTCTTTCGCGATTCCTACGCTACGCTTTACGATACTTTCGGTAAAATCAAGCAGTGTATTATACAATTTAGGAAAACGAGCTCCTACTCTATTAATTCGTGTATTATGAGCAAATAGCTTTGTTCTTAGAGAGCTTCCGTTTTCTTTTTGGTATTGGTATTCAAATTCTGCTTTAAGACTCGCTACGTCTACATTACTAGGGCATTCACTAGCACAAGCCTTACAGCTTACACAAAGGCTAAAAACTTCTTTTAACTCTTTATGGTCAAACTTATTAGACTTCTCAGAAGTTGTTAAAAACTCTCGCAAGGCATTAGCTCTCGCTCTTGTCGTATCTTTTTCGTCACGTGTCGCTCTATAGCTAGGACACATTGCTCCGCCTGCTTCAGGTAATTTTCTACAATCACCACTCCCATTACATTTTTCTGCACTACGTAGTATTCCTTGGTCTGCAGTAAAATCAAAAAGGGTTTTAATTTTTGGTTCCTCACGGTTTACGACATAACGCAAATTTTTATCCATAGGCAAAGGAGCTACTATCTTACCTGGGTTAAAGATATTATGAGGATCAAAAAGAGTTTTTATCTTTTTAAAAAGCATATAATTAGCACTTCCTACTAACTCTTCAATAAATTCAGACCGTACAATACCGTCTCCATGTTCTCCACTAAGGGAACCTCTGTATTTTTTAACGAGAGTAACGACATCTTGAGTAATCTGTCTAAAAAGAGCTACATCATCACTCTTTTTAAGATTAAGAATAGGCCTTAAATGCAACTCCCCTGCTCCTGCGTGTGCATAATACACGGCTTGTTGTTCATAGCGTTCCATAATCTTAGAGAAGTCTACGATATAATCTGCTAAGTCTTCTATCGCAACAGCAGTATCTTCTATACAAGCTACCGCTTTTTTATCTCCTACAATAGAGCCTAACAAGCCTAAACCTGCTTTACGTAATGCTAAAGCTTGTTGTATCTCTTCTTTAACTAAAATTGGAAAAGCATACCCTAGTCTCTTCTCTTGTAAATCGATAATAAGCTGTATTGCTTTTGTTCTATTTTTCTCTTCATTTATTCCTGTAAACTCTACTAGTAATAAAGCTTTGGGGTTCCCTTCTACAAAAAATCTATTTACTGCTTGTGTCCTATTGTCTTTTGTGCAGTCTAATATAACCTTATCCATCATCTCACAAGTAACAGGGTGATGATTCATAATAGGGACTACGGCTTGCATACAGTCGTCAATACTATCAAAATGTACTGCAACCATACTATGCGTTTGTTGTACATCTAAAGGCTGTAAACGTGTTTTTATTTCCGTAACAAAACCTAACGTTCCCTCACTCCCTACAAGTAATGGACATAGGTTAAAATGTATTCCTGTACTAAAAGGAGCTAATTCTAATAAGGCATCTAAAGCATAGCCCGTATTACGTCGCATTACAGATTGCGATTGATTTGCATTTTGCTTAGGGAATTTTTCTTTTATCTCTTGCTGCACCTCATTAGGTGTGAGCATCGCAATAATATCACGGTAAATCTGACCTTCTGAGGTTGCTAAATTATATTTGGCTTGGAGTTCTTCTAATGTTAACTCACCAAAACAAACTATCGAACCATCCCATAATATCATTGTTAGCTCTTGTATCCAATCTCTTGTAACGCCTTCACTTATAGAGGTCGTCCCACTAGAGTTATTGCCTACCATTCCGCCAAGTGTTGCACGGTTGGACGTAGAGGTATTAGGGCCAAAATAAACACCGTAAGATTTTAAATAATTGTTTAACTCGTCTCTAATAATACCTGGTTGTACGCGTACCCATTCTGGAACTTCCTTGTTATCCATGGATATGACCTTGTTCATATATTTAGAACAGTCTACCACAATCCCATCACCTACTACTTGTCCTGCAAGGGAAGTGCCTGCTGCACGAGGTATGAGAGAAACTGAGTGCGCTTTCGCGAAAGCACATAAAGTCACAATATCTTGCTCGTTTTTTGGAAAAGCTACGGCAAGTGGCATAATTCTATACACCGAAGCATCTGTCGCATAAATTGTAGTATGTAACCTATCCCAATAGAGATTACCTTGCAGTGACTCGGAAAGGTTTTTAAGATACTCCTTCATTCTACCAAAAATACGGTTAAATTTTATTGTATTTTTACACTTATTAATTTAGAAAATACTAATCCCATTTTTATGAAAAAGATATATACATTACTTGTTTTATTCTTTACTGTTTATACTATAAACGCACAAGACATCTCGCCTAACGCTATAGGATTACGTGCTGGAGATAATGATGGGTTTGGAACTGAGGTAAATTACCAAAAAGCATTAAGTGAGGCTAATAGACTAGAATTAGGACTGGGATGGCGTGATGCTGATAATTTTAATGCTTACCGCTTAACAGGGATTTATCAGTGGGTATGGAGTTTAGAAGGAAATTTTAACTGGTATGCAGGTGCAGGTGCAGCACTTGGAT
>CAZJRA010000118.1:0-5456 GCA_964548335.1 uncultured Flavobacteriaceae bacterium
CCCTATCACTATCTTTTCTAGGTACGTGTCCTATTTTTTTCCAGTCTCCCTGGATTTTTTTCATAAGTTGTATCGTAGCAGTAACGTCTTCATTATCCTTATTATCATGAGCTATCTGTATTAAAGCCTTTTTCTTAGCTAGATTATCATACTGCTCTTGCTTTTGAGATTTATAAAACCCATTTTTATTTTTATTAAACTCCTTTACTGCACCCTTAAATGACGCCCACGTCTCTTCGTTTACTTCATTTGGAACTTTACCTGCCTTAAAAAATATTTCGCGTAAGCTTTCTACATTTTTTACACTTTCTTGTATAACTTTATGAGAGTTTAAATCACTAGAAGCTATCTCATTAATCTTTTGGATAATCTCATTCTTAACCGCTAGGTTTTGCTCCCACTTCTTCTCTATCCCTTTAAAATGTTCGTCACGCTTATCGTGAATTTTTTTTGTTGCTACACTAAAACGATCCCATATCTCATCACTATGTTGTTTAGACACAGGGCCTATTTCTTCTTTCCACATACGATGTAACAGTTGGAGCTCTTTAAATGCTTTCCCAATGTTAGTTTCTTCATTTAACTCTTCTGCCCTATCTATCAATTGCATTTTTTGAGCAAGATTGTCTGCAAAGTGTTTATCTCTAAAAGCCCTGTTTAAGTGTAGTAATTCATAAAAACTATCTACGTGATGATAATAGTTGTTCCAAACAAGATTATAACGATCTCTTGGAATATTACCCGCGTTATTCCAACGTTCTTGAAGCTCTTTAAATTTATTAAATGTTGTATTTACGCTCTCTGCTCCTCCTAGTTCTTCTCTAAGATTTTTTACCTCTTCAATAATTTCTTGTCTGTGAGCTAAGCTTGCTTTTTGATCTTTTTGCTTATTCTGGAAATGTTCTGAACGTTTATTTCTATACTCATAATACACCTCATTAAACGCCTTTTTAAGAGGAGAGAAATATCTAAAATCTATACTATTGCCCCCTTCTTCAAGAAATGCATTTCTTGCTTTATCTTGAGCTGTGTCAAACTGAGTATATATAGCATTTTTAATACCATCTGTATGATCTTTAATACTCTGTATTGGATAGTTCTTAATTAAAGAATCTAGTTCTTTAATTAAAGTTTCTGGTTCCATAGAGTCGTAGTCCTTAAGAGGTATTTCCTTAACTTCTTGTACTGTCTCAGTATTACCTTCTTCTAGATTATCTGTTTCTGGCTCTAAGGCAATATCACTTTCTATCTCTTGATCAGAAGGTAAAACAGTAGTCGTTGCTTCTTGAGAAAGCCTTTCTATCTCTTTTGACAAATTTTCATCAGTCTGTGAAGTCACTTCTTGTGCTCCAGATTGATTGTTTACAGTACTGTTTTCTTCGTTAGGTAGGTTCTCTTCAGACATTTCTTTCAATGTTAAGGTTCATAATTATAAGTGTTAAAGATAGTATATACTAGAGTAATAGCAATATACCTCCTTAAGATTGCCAAATATCCCATGCTGCTAGTGCTTGCCCCTCTAGCATAGGCAAGCCATTAAAGGTGGTAGCTCCTTTCTCACTCGCTCTTTTTAGAAACACCGTTTCAGAAGGATTGTATATAAGGTCGTAAGCTATATGGGAGCGTGTTATAAAATTAAATGGGATATCTGGAAACCGCTCTACATCTGGATAGGTTCCTAAAGGTGTACAATTTATAATAAGCCAACTATTACTCATTAACTCCTCATCTAT
Source organism: uncultured Flavobacteriaceae bacterium (assembly GCA_964548335.1). GTDB lineage: Bacteria > Bacteroidota > Bacteroidia > Flavobacteriales > Flavobacteriaceae > Dokdonia. The sequence goes on from CAZJRA010000118.1 coordinate 1,734, forward strand.
ATCATTATATGTAATTGTGTTTTCTGATCGCTTTCGCGAAACATATTGACTCTTCACTCTCATTTTAGTCAAAGCATATACGATGGCTTTAGAGGCTCCTCCTGTACCTAATACAAGAGCGTTGAGAGGTGTTTTACTTTTGGCTAAAACCTCTTTAAACATAACTCCTTCATGACTATCAAACAATGAAGATTGAAAACCTATAAAATCTGTATTAAACCCTTTTAAGGTTCCGTCTGGCATTCGCTTAATTGTATTTACTGCTCCTATTGCTTTAGCATCATCATCCAACGCATCTAATAAAGGAATCACGACTTCTTTATAAGGTATCGTTACGTTATACCCGTGAATAGAAGTATCTGACAAGCATTTTTTTACAGCTTCTGCATCTTCACAATCTAAATTAATATAGGTAGCGTCTCTATTTTCTTTTTCAAACTTGGCGTTAAAAAAACTTCTAGAAAATGAATAACCAATATTCTTCCCTATTAAACCGTACTTATCCATGTATTCTTGTTTTATCTCCATATTTACCTAATCCTACCACGATAGCAATCCCCACAATAATAAAAAAAAGTGCTAAGCCGTTTTCCCAGTTTATTGCTGTTGGAATAAACCTATCGTAATTATCAAGTATAGGATTTCCGTTTATGTCTAGTAATATATTCCCGCTAGTATTATACTTAAAAACTTCGGCTTTCCAAGGCCACACAACTCCTAGAGACCCAGCTATAAATCCCATAATTACTGCATTTGTATTATTCTTAAATTTTTTAAGTAAATAGCCTAATAAATGTGAGAATGTGATAAGACCTGTAAGTGACCCTGCCGAAAATACAAGTAACACTTTTAAAAGCCTCATTTGCTCTGGGTCATCTGTAAAGCTAAAATCTAAGGTCGCTATATCTACTAAGGTTTGATATAAAGCGTTCACCGAGTCTACAAGAAGTAGTACGTAATTTCCTAAAAGAATAAGAATAAAAGAACCCGATAAGCCAGGTAGTGTCATTCCAGAAACACCTATAATACCACAAAAGAAAACAAATAATAGTTGATCATTCTCTTGTGCTGGTTCTAAGAGACTTATACCAATACCTAATACGGTTCCTATAAGAAGCAATAAGATATTTTTATTATTCCAGTCATTAAAGTCTTTTGCTATATAATAAATAGAGCCTAATATCATTCCAAAAAAAGCACTCCAGACGAATAATGGATAACGTTCTAAAGCCAAATCTAATAATAACGAAACGCTAAAATAGCTAATAAGCATTCCTAAAATGAGTACTCCTAAAAACTTACCGTTTATGTAGCTCCAAAAACTTCTAAACCTACCTCCTAGCAGTAAACCCAAGGCTCTGCCATTTATCCTTTGTAGAGAATATATAAACTCTTCATAAAAGCCTGCTACAAAAGCGACTACTCCTCCAGAAACACCAGGCACTTTATTTGCGGCACCCATAGCTAGTCCTTTTAAAACTAACCAAAATTTATCTGATGTTGTTCTAGTCTTGGTTTGCATGAACTGTTTTACGTGTAGCAAAGTGCTCTAATAAGAAAATAAGCGCAAAACCAATGATTGCAAAAAGAATAGCCATTGCTAATTCTGGGTTTCCATCAAAAGAACTAGGTAATATACTATCTGCTTGAACGATTTGTTCTTCGCCATGTCTATCAATACGGGTGCTTAAAACCCGTTTCCAAGGCCATATCTTATTAAGAGACCCAATCATAAAGCCTGTAAGAATAGCCAATGTGAATTCTTTCTTGTTTTTAAACATCCATTTTAATGCTTTAGAAAAAACCTTAACTCCTACTAAACACCCCAAAATGAATACAAATACTTTAACAAAATTGGTTTTTACACCCTCCCAATCCTGCTCTAGAAGGCTACTTATAAAATTATTTAGTGCTCCTAAAACCATTGCGTAAGCTCCTAAAATAACGAGAATAAAAGATCCTGAGATACCAGGAAGAATCATCGCTATAATTGCAATACATCCCGATAAAAAATAAAAATAAATCGCGTCTGGAGCTTCTACTGGAGCAGCTATCGTAATATAGTAAGCTACTACTACACCTAGAAGAAGTGCTATGATTAAAGGAACCCCCCACTGTTTAATTTGTTTTCCTATATACAAAATACTAGCAACCACTAATCCAAAGAAAAAGGACCAAGTAAGTATTGGATATACCTCTAAGACATAAGAAATAGCCTTCGCTAATGATAATACACTTATAAAAATCCCTATAAATAAGCTTGTTAAAAAGCTTAAATTATATTGAGCCCACATTTCTTTAAACCCTTTCTTTTTCCAGGTAGAGAAAACACCTAGATTAAGCCCATCAATTGTAGTGAGAAGCTCTTCATAAATTCCAGATACAAAAGCAATAGTTCCTCCAGAAACCCCTGGGACTACATCTGCAGCACCCATTGCCATTCCTTTGAGTGTTATAAAGATATACGAAAGTAAGTTTCTTGCCATGAGATTGGTTTTCGGCATACTAAAGTAATGCCTTTTAGCTATAAAACAATTACTCTCTTTTAAATTTTACTAGAGATTTAAGAAGAATGCTTTGCGATGAGTTCCTTAACCTCTTTTTTAGAAAAAGGATATGGAAATAGCTCCTCTAGAATCATTACATGGTCTGGATTCCACTTAAGTCCATTTTTTAAAAAATAACGTCCTTGTACGTCATCTCCTTTAAGATAATTAAGCCCTGATAATCTATAGGCTATTTCTGGATCTTCTGGGTAAAATTCCATCGCTTGGGTAAGATTTTTAATTGCAGCATCATTCTCCCCAAGTCGCAGTAATATATCTGCTCTATCTAACCAAGAGCTTAACTCATAATTACCTAATTCTATTGTTTTACGATAGCCGTGTTCTGCCTCCTCATAAAACTTAAGACGACTATTAATTCTAGCATACCGTTTCCAATACAATACGTTATCACTATCTATATTAATAGCTTTATCTATATAGTAAAGTGCTTTCTGATAGTTAAGACGCTTTACATAAAAATCTGTAATCGCAATCCAACCATTATCCAATAAAGGGTCCTCATGAACACACTTCTTGTAGTATTTTAAAGCCAACTCATCATTTTCTATCTTCTCATAACACTTTCCCATTCTTAGCAAAGCGAAAGAAGTAGGATCTTCGAGCTCTAACGTGAATTGATAGTTCTCTAAGGCTTCAGTATACTTCCCGAGTTTTTCCAGCACTTTCCCTTTTTCGAGATATGCACCTACAAACCTGTCGTCACTTATAATCGCAAAATCAAAAGCAGATAGTGCTTTGTCATATTGCTTTAAATCAAAATACTGTTTTCCTACTTGATGCCAAGCAACTTCGCAATAAGGGTTTGTATTTAAAAAGAGATTCAGATAATTTATTGCTTCTTCATGCTGCTCTAAAAAGTCAAAACAATAAATTACGTTATACAGCGCACTATAATCTTGACTGTCTATCTCTAAACATTTCATGAAGTTAAATTTCGCATTCACAAAATCATCTAAAAATAAATACTCCATTCCTAACAAGGAGTACACGTCTACTAAATCGTCTGTAAGATCAATAGCACGTTCTAAAAACTCTATTGCTTTATGATGATCGTCTTGTTTGCTATATATATTTGCTTTCTGAATGTAAATCTCTTCATTAGTAGGGTCCAATTCGTGCAGTTCTGATAAGAGCGCATTTGCTTTATAAAATTTAT